>NZ_JBGUAY010000003.1:300000-493968 GCF_041821025.1 Egicoccus sp. AB-alg6-2
CCGGCTCCCTCGGCCCGGAGGCGGTAGTTCGACGGCTCCTGCCGGTCCGAGAGCTGGACCCGCCCCTGGTAGGTGCCCTTGACGCTCGCGACACCGGCGGTGACCGTGGCGGCGTAGGTGTCGTCGCCCGTCACCTCCAGTGCCTCGCAGCCGGGGATGGTGCGGGCGAGGACGGCGGGATCCTGCAGCGCGTCCCAGACCTGCTGACGCGGCGCCGCCACGGTGTAGGTACCGGAGATCTTCACGAGTCACCTCCTGCGGCCAGTCGCAGCTCGTGCAGCTGCGACGGCGAGATCGGCATGGCGCGGACGGTGACGCCGGTGGCGTCCTCGATGGCGGCGGCGATGGCCGCCGAGCCGGGGATGACGCCGGCCTCTCCGGCACCCTTGATGCCCAACGGGTTGAGCGGGGAGGGCGTCTCGAGGTGGTCGATGTCGACGGCCGGCACCTCGGTGGCGTACGGCATCAAGAAGTCCATGAACGAGGCGTTGAGCAGCTGGCCGTGCTCGTCGTAGGCCATCTTCTCGTAGAGCGCGCCGCCGACGCCCTGCGCGACGCCGCCGAGGACCTGGCCGCGCACGATCATCGGGTTGACGAGGTTGCCGCAGTCGTGGACGACGGCGTAGCGGCGGATGGCGATGTCGGAGGTGTCGGGGTCGACCTCCACCTCGACGGCGTGCATGCCGTTGGCGAAGGTGGAGCGCACCGGAGAGTAGTAGTCGGTGCCCTCGAGGCCCGGTGCCTGCCCCTCGGCGACCGGTGGCCTGGTCGGGTCGTTTGGCCCGGCGAACTGCGTCGCCGCCTTGGCGTGTTCGTCGAAGGCGTAGCGCAGCGGGTTCGACAGGGTGGCCAGCATCGACAGCGGCAGGGAGGTGTCGGGACTGCCCTTCACCTGGGCGCGCCCGTCGGCGAGCTCGAGGTCCTCGACGTCGACCTCCAACGCGTCGGAGGCGAGCTGCAGCGCCTTCTCGCGCACCTTCTTCGCGGCGAGGTGGACGGCGTTGCCCGACATCACCGCGGCACGTGAGGCGAAGGTGCCGACGGCATAGGGGAAGCGGCGGGTGTCGCCGGTGACGACCTTCACCTGGTCGAGCGGGACGCCGAGTTCGTCGGCCACGATCTGGGCGAAGGCGGTCTGATGGCCCTGCCCCTGGGTGCCCAGGCCGGTCGCGACCTGGACCGTGCCGTTCGGTTCGACGAGCACGTGGCCGCCCTCGTAGGGACCGACGCCGGTGCCCTCGACGTAGCAGGCGAGTCCGATGCCGAGCAGTCGGCCCTCGGCCGCCGCGTCGGCCTTGCGCTGGGCGAAGCCGTCCCAGTCGACCAGCTCCTTCAGCTTCGCCAGCGACGCCGGGAAGTCACCGGAGTCGTAGGTGTAGTCGCGGCCGTCCTGGAAGGTCAGGCCGAAGGCGTAGGGCATCTCGTCGGGCTGAATGAAGTTTCGTTCCCGCACCCGCGTGCGGTCGAGGCCGAGCTCCGCCGCGATCGCGTCGACGGTGCGCTCCATCAGGAAGCAACCCTGGGGGCGGCCGGCGCCGCGATAGGGTGTGACGGGGGTCTTGTTGGTGTAGACGCTGCGGAACTCGACGCGGTAGTGCTCGATCCGGTACGGGCCGAGCAGCTGGGTCGAGGTGATGATCGGGACGATCAGCCCGTAGGGGATGTAGGCGCCGTGGTCGTGGAGGAAGCGGACGTCGAGCCCGAGGATCCGCCCCTCGTCGTCGAAGCCCACCTCGACCCACTGGACCTGGCCGCGCTCGTGGTTGGCGGACACGAAGTGCTCGTGCCGGTCCTCGGTGAACTTGACCTCGCGGTCGAGCAGCCGCGCCGCCCAGGGCACGAGGATCTCCTCGGGCCAGGGGTGCATGATCTTGACGCCGAAGCCGCCGCCGACGTCCGGCACGACAACGTCGACCTGGGCGAAGTCGAGTTCGAGGAAGGTCGCGATGGCGGCCCGCACGCTCGTCGGCGCCTGGGTCGAGGTGTGAACGCGCAGGCGACGGTCGTCGGCGTCCCAACGGGCATGGACACCGCGGCCCTCCAGCGGCGTCGAGGCGGAACGCTCGATGTCGAGGCGCAGCGACAGCCGGCGGGGGGCGCGGGCGAGGGCGGCGTCGACGTCGCCGATGGTCTGGGTCAGTTCAGCCGCGACGTTGCCCGGGACGCTCTCGTGGACGTCCACGCCGTCGGCCACGGCGGCCTCGAGGTCGACGACGACCGGAAGGATCTCGTAGTCGACCCGGATCCGGTCGAGCACGTCCTCGGCGACATAGCGGTCGCTGGCCACCACCATCGCGATCGCCTCGCCGACGTGGTTCACCACGCCGTCGGCGAGCACCTTCTGCGTCACCGGCGCGGTCAGCGACGGATGCGGGATCAGCAACGGCATGGACTGCTGCAGCCGCGGCGGCAGGTCCTCGTAGGTGTAGATCGCGACGAGCCCGTCGACGGTGACGGCGTCGGTGACGTCGATGTCGAGGATGCGGGCGTGCGCGTGGGGGCTGCGCAGCACGGCGACCGCCAGGGCGTCGTGGCCGAGGTCGTCGAGGTAGCGGCCCTCGCCGCGGAGCAGCCGGGGGTCCTCCACCCGGGCGACCGCGGCACCGAACTGGCGCGTGGTCACGGCTGCACCTCCGGCCGGTGCTGCTGGCGTGGGTCGGCGCCCGTCGCGCGAAAGGCCCCGGCGGCCTGCTCGACCGCGGCCAGGATGCCGGCGTAACCGGTGCAGCGGCACAGGTTGCCCGCCATGCCCTCGCGGACGTCGTCGTGGTCGGCGTCGGGGTGCTCGGCGAGGAAGCCACAGGCCGACATCACCATGCCGGGCGTGCAGAAGCCGCACTGCAGCCCGTGGCAGTCGCGGAACGCGGCCTGCACCGGGTGCAGGGTGCCGTCGTCGGCGGCCAACCCTTCGACGGTCGTCACCTCCGCGCCGTCGACGGCGACGGCGAAGACCAGGCACGACCGCACGTTGCGCCCGTCGAGCAGCACGGTGCAGGCACCGCACACCCCGTGTTCGCAACCCACGTGGGTCCCGGTCAGCCGCAGATCGTGACGCAGGAAGTCCGACAACAACCGGCGGGCGGGCACCGTCGCACGGTGCAGCGCGCCGTTGACGGTCACCGTGACCTCGTGGTGTGGCTCGGTCACGCGCGCACCTCCGTGTCGGTTCCGGCAGCCGCGGCGGCCCGGACCAGTGCCCGCTCGAGGAGGACGCCGGCCAGGTGGCGGCGGTAGGCGGCCGTGGCGTGGATGTCGTCGTCGGGATCGATGGCCTCGCGCGCGAACGCCGTCGCGTCGGCCGGGCGCAGCGCGTCGGCGGACTGGCCCGCCAGGGTGTCGGTGAGCTCGATGCGCTCGGGCAGACCGCCCACGCCGAAGAAGGCCCCCTGCGCGCTGCGAACCCTGCGGTCGTCGTCCAGGTCGATCCGCGCGCACACGCCGGCCAGCGCGTAGTCGCCGTGCCGCCGCGCCAGTTCCTCGATCGCCATGCCGGTCCCCGGGTCCGGGACGGCGAACTCCACGGCGGTGGCCAGCTCGCCGGGCCGCAGCGCCGACTCCAGCGGACCGGTGAACGCTTCGGCGCCCGTGACGGAACGGACGCCGTCGCTGCTGCGCAACTCGAGTCGGGCGTCCAGGAGTGCCACGACCGCCGGCATCTCCGCGGCGGGGTCGGCGTGGACGATCGAGCCGACACTCGTGCCACGGTTGCGGATGACCGGATGGGCGACCAGCCGCAGGGCCTCGCGCAGCAGCGGCACCGCGAACGCCACCTCGTCGTCGCCCTCGAGACGACGGTGGGTGACGCGGGCACCGACGCGGACCCGGTCGCCGTCCACCTCGACGGTGTCCAGCGCGTCGAGGTGGCGGATGTCCACGAGCGCGGCCGGCGCGACCAGGCGCATGTTGAGCATCGGAACCAGGCTCTGACCGCCGGCGAGGACCTTGCCGTCATCGCCGAGCTCGCCCAGCAGCGCCAGCGCCTCGTCGAGCGAGCGGGGGGCGTGGTAGGCGAACACCGGCGGTTTCACGTGTCCTGCCTCCCTCGCCCCTGGCCGGACGCCGCTCCCGGACGGCTCCCGCTCCGCCGAACCCGGGACGCTAGCGAAGGCGGCTCGTGCGCTGCTCGTCAACCTCTGCCGAATCGAACGCCGCCCGACTGTGCGACCGTGCCCGTCGGGTGACGCCTCACGCGGCGGCGATCTCGGCCAGTTGCGCCGTCAGGCTCGCGAAGTCGCTGCCCTTCTGCAGGCAGGCACGGGCACCCAGACCGATCACCTGCTCGCAGAGCGACGGCTCGGCGAAACCGGTCAGGACCACGACGCGGGGCGAGGGGTCGTGCAGGTGGGTGAGGACCTCGAGGCCGTCCATCCGCGGCATGGCGAGATCGAGCAGCAACAGGTCGGGACGCAGGTCCGCGACCAGCTCCAGGGCCTCGGCTCCGTCCTCGGCTTCACCGACCACCTCGAACCGTCCGTCGCGCTCGAACAGCAGCCGCAGCAGCCGCCGCAGCGTCGCGTCGTCGTCGGCGAGCACCAGGCGCCACGTCATCATCGGTCCGGGCTCTCGACGTTGGCGGGCGCGGCGCGGGCGAGGTCGCCCGGACCGATGGGTTCGTCGCGGGCCGCCTCGCGCAGGGCCGTGGTCACCAGCTCCTGCGCGTCGCTGGTGGTGCGACGGACCAGCGCGACGCCTTCGTCGACCTGCCCGAGCTCGAAGGCCAGCCACGCCGCCGACAGCCCCTGCACGACGTTGTCGTTGAGTTCCAGGGCCTGGCGTTGGCCCTCGATCGCGCGCTGCAACCGCTGCCGATCCTCCTCGGCGCGGTGTACGTCGGTGACGTCCTGGACCGTGCCGAACATCCGGATCGGGTTGCCGGCGTCGTCGGTGACCACCTCGCCCCGACCCTGCACGACGCGGACCTCACCGTCGGGCCGCACGACCCGGTAGGTCACGCCGCGCACCACGTCCCGGCCGCTGCTGACCAGATCGATCCGACCTGTCACCCGATCGAGGTCGTCGGGATGGATCAGTTCGAGGACCCGGTCCATCGACGCCGGCTCGTCCTCGCGGAGTCCGATGATGCGCCGGTACTGCGCCGACCATTGCAGCGTGTCGTCGATGAGGTTCCAGTCCCAGCTGCCGATGTCGGCGAGCGTCTCGAGCTCTTCGAGCTTGCGGGTCGCCTCGACCTGGTCGGAGACGTCGCGCCCGTAGGCAAGGATCCGATCGCCGCCGACCGGGATCATCGACGCGCGGACCACCCGGCGTCCCTGGGGCAGCTCACGGACCGCCTCGTAGTCGGTCGGGTGACCGCCGGCGAGGGTCTCGCGGGCGCGCCGCACGACGTCGGCCAGCTCCGCCGGGGGATACAGCTCGCTCCCCAGGCGCCCCCGCAGCGACGCGGCATCGATGCCGAACAGCGCCGCCATCGCCGGATTGACCGCGACGATGCGCAGGTCGTCGTCGAGGACCTCGAGCACGACGGCTCCGTCCTCGAGCGCCATGAACAGGCCGATGGCGGCCCCGGTCACGTCGTCCAACACCGCCCCAGCACCCGGTGGCCGTCGAACGGGCCACGATCGCCGGAGCGTAACGCCCGCCGCCGCCCGTCGAGCGCGTTTCGCCCGCTTTCGCTGGCGGTGTTCAGCCGGCCGCGGCCAGCGCCCGGACGGCCTCGACGAACACCGCCATCGGTGGCTCGACCAGGCCCGCCCCGACCTGGCCCGTGCCGGCTTCGCGCCCCGCGATGCCGGTGTTGACGGCGGGCACGATGCCGGTGCGAACGACCCGCGTGACGTCGATGCCGACCGGGGTGCCGCGGAACTCCAGGATCGGGATCTGGAAGTGCGGGTGCTCACCGAGGGCGATGTCGTACATGGTCTGCGTCGCCGTCAGCGCGTCGCCGACCGCGCCGCCGACGAACCGCACGATCGCGGGTGCGGCCGCCATGGCGAAGCCGCCGACGCCGGAGGTCTCGGTGATGGTGGAGTCGCCGATGTCGGGGTTGGCGTCGTCGGGGCCGTAGTCGCCCAGGAACAGGCCGTCCGGGACCTGGGCGGGCGCCGTGAACCACCGGTCGCCCGTTCCCGACACCTGGATGCCGAAGTCGGTGCCGTTGCGGGCCATCGCGACCACGACGCTGCAACCGGGGAGGTCGCGGGCCGGGTCGACCGCCGCCTTGCCGGCCGGCATCCCGAGGTTGAGGAAGAAGTGCTCGTTGCCGTTGATGAAGCGGACCACGTCGGCGAGGTCGCCCGGGTCGATGCCGGCTTCGAGCAGGGGCGGGACGACCTCGCGCACGAACAGCGACGAGGCGGCCCGGTTGCGGTTGTGCAGCTCGTCGCCCATCTGCAGCGCCTGCACCATCAACGCCCGGATGTCGAGCGACTCGAGACGTTCCACGGCCGCGGCCATCGCCGGTCCGAGCACGTCGTGCATCCACCGCAGGCGGGTGATCACCTCGGGGCCGTAGGCGCCGTAGCGCAGCACCTTGCCCAGGCCCTCGTTGAGGCTGCAGTACGCCTGGTTGCCGAAGGCGGCGTTCTCGATCACGAACATCGGCATGGACGGGCTCACCACGCCCGCCATCGGCCCGACCGCCTGGCGCGAGTGGCACGGCGCGAGCTCGATGCCGCCCCGCTCGGCGATGGCGACGGCCTCGTCGGGCGTCTGGGCCATCCCCTCGTAGAGCATCGCCCCGATCAACGCCCCGCGCAGCGGTCCGCTGGCGCGGTCCCAGGTGATCGGCGGACCGGCGTGCAGGAACTGGCCGGTGTCGATGCCCACCGCCTCGCGGGCGGTCGTGATGCCGACCCAACGTGGTTCGGCGGACGTGATGCGTTCCAGCGCGGTGGCGTTGGCGTCCGCGATCCGGGGGTCGGCCGCGACGGTGGCCAGCTCGGCGGCGACGTCGCCGGCCGGCGGTCGCCAGTCGACGACCACCGGATCCACTCCCTGCGCCCGCAGCGTGGTGTCGAACAACTCGACGCCGGCGGTGACGATGCGTGGCTGGCCGGCCAGCAGGCCGGCGAGCGGTTGGTCGTTGCTCACAGCGCGCCTCCCAGGAGTTCGACGGCCTTCCGGGCCGCGGCGGCGTTGCTGAGGTGCACCGAGGCGCCGGCGTCCACCAGGGCCCGGACCTGCTTGTCCCGGCCCTGGGGGTCGCCGGCCGTGCCGCACAGCGACACGACCACCGCGAGGTCCTCGCCATCGGCGATCGCCTCGGCGATGGCCGGCGCCAGTTCGGCCGCCGGGTCGGGATGCGCGCCGTGCCCGAGCACGACGTCCAGCAACAGGACCCTGCCACCGGGGCGGGCGGCCTCGGCGGCGATGCGCTCGAGCCGCAGCCCCTGGTCGATCATGGGGTGCGGACGGCCGCGGGTGAACTCGTCCTCGCCGAAGTCCACGAAGACGTGACCGGGGGTGTCGAGGCCGTCGTCCAGTGGCCGGCCGTCCGCCAGGGGGATGTTGGAGGCGATGGGTGCGTCGAGGTGGGACGCCGCGATCAGCATCGCCTCGTCGCAGAGGGTGCCACCGGCGAACAGGCCGCGGAGTTCGGTGTAGGTGCCCTGCCGTTCGCGCGGCGCGGGCCACGAGGCCGGGGGCGTGAAGGTCGCGCCGGCGATCTGCACCACGGTCCCCGCCGTGCTCGTGAGGTCGTTCGCGTCCGGCCCCAGCAAGGCGAACACGACGGGCGTCGTCAGCTCGTCGGCCAGCGCGTGCAACGCCTGGGAGACGTCGGGGTCGGCCGGCTTCGACAGCACGACGATCGTGGTCGTGGCCGGGTCGGCGTCGAGCGCGCGCATCGCCTGCTGGGTGGAACTGCCCCCGACGGCGGCTGAGAGGTCACGGCCACCGACACCGAGGACGTGGCTGATGCCGACGCCGGCGTCGTCGAGCAGGCAGGTCAACTGCTGTGCACCGGTACCGGACGCGGCGACGATCCCGATGGGTCCCGGCCGCACGACGTTGGCGAACCCGAGGCCGACGCCCGAGACGATCGCCGTGCCGGCGTCTGGGCCCATCACCAGCACGCCCCGGTCGGCGGCGGCCTGTTTCAGCGCGACCTCCTGCTCGACGGGCACGTTGTCGCTGAACACCATGACCGATGCGCCGGCGCGGACGGCGTCCATGGCCTCGAGGTAGGCGTACTCGCCGGGGACCGAGACCAGCACCAGGTCCGCACCGCCGGTCAGTGCCGCCGCCGTGGTGCGGGCGGGGGGTGCGTCGCCGAACCCGCCGCCGCTGGCGCCGCCACGGGTCGCGGCCAGGGCGACCTCGACCTCGGCGAGTGCGGCGTCCAGGGCGTCGTCCTGGGCGCGGATCGCGACGAGCAGGTCGTTGGGTCCTGCGTCGGGCGCTGCGAAGCCCATGCCGACGAGCAGTTCGCGATTGAGCTCGGTGCCCATCGCGACCAGCACCTTGTCGACGCCGGGCAGGTCGCCGACGCGGCGGCTGACCTGCATGAGACTGACCGAGTCGTGGTAGACGCCGCGGCGGACGTCGAGGTGGTCGACCATCAGCGGGTCTCCTCGGGAACGGGGGACGTCGGTGGCGCGGGCACGACGACGGAGGCGATCAGACGCGCGCCGGTCAGGATGCCGACGCCGAGATCGCGGCCGGACGTGGCTCCGACCCGAAGCAGCCGCTGGACGGCCGGGGTCATCGGTGCCGCGCCGGCCAGCGCGGTGAAGACGTCAGCGGCGGCGTCGCTCACCTCGCCGGCGACCGCGTGCGCGAGCAAGGCCGCAGAGATGGAGGTGGTGCGCGTGCTCGCACGCTGCACGCTGGCATCGCCGACCTGACGGACCAGGCCGGTCAGACCGGCGAGGTCGTGGCCGTCGACGACCGGCCCGAGCAACGACACCGCGGCGAAGATGCCCGACAGCACGTCGTCGCCCGAGGGGGTCAGACCGGGCCCGAGCCCGAGGAGCGCGTCGGCCTGGCCCAGGGCGGCGTCCCGGTCGCCGTCCGCCAGGGCACGGTGCAGGCGGGACCGTGGGACCGCGAGCTCGTGCGGCAGCGGCGCGGCGGCCGTGGCGAGCAGCAGCTGGAGGGCGGACACGGTGTCGCCGAGGACGCCGGGGACGACCGGCGGCAGCGCGGGGCGGGGACGCCACCAGCGTCGCACGGCGGCCGCGAATCCGGGCAGACGGACGTGGTGGTCACCGACCGTGCCCTGCCCGCCGACGGGAATCCCGGCGAAGGGACGGTCGTCGACCTTGGCGCCGATGGCGATGGCGTTGGGATGGCGGACGCCGTCCGCGGTGACCAGCGCGAGCACGCCGTCGGTGTGCGCGAGGTAGACCGCGGCGGGGAACGCCGCGAGCACCTCGACCCGGATCGTCGGACCGGCGACGCGTCGGCGGATCGCGTCGCTGGCGCTGGCACCCACGACCGCGGGGGACCCGCTCATGAGGCGACGACCTGCGTGCCCGCGTCACCGTGGACGGCGGCGACGATGTCCTCGAGCGCACCGATCACGGCCCGCCGGCCGGTCCGCTCGACGAAGCGGCAGGCCGCGTCGACCTTCGGGCCCATGGAACCGGCACCGAACTGGCCCTGGGCCGCGAACTCGCGCAGCTCCGCGACCGTGACGGTCTCCAGCCAGCGCTGCGACGGCGTGCCGTAGTCGACGGCGACGCCGGCGACGTCCGTCAGGATGGCGAAGCTGTCGGCGCCGATCTCCTCGGCGAGCAGCGCCCCGGCCAGGTCCTTGTCGATGACGGCCTCGACTCCGCGCAGCGGACCGTCGCCGTCGTCGACCACGGGGATGCCGCCGCCGCCGTTGGCGACCACGATCGCTCCGTCGTCGAGCAGCAGTTCGACGGCGGGCCGGTCGACCGAGCGCAGGGGCTGCGGCGAGGCGACCAACCGTCGCCAGCCGCGTCCGGGGACGTGGGTGAAGGCAAGTCCTTCGGCTTCCCGGCGGCGCACCTCGGCCTCGTCGCGCAGCCAGGGCCCGATCGGCTTGCTGGGCGCGCCGAATCCGGGGTCGTCCGCGGCGACCAGGACCCGGCTGACCACCGGCACGACCGGCTGGTCGAGGCCGCGCTGCGCGAGCTCGTAGGTCAGGGTGTCGGCGATCGTGAACCCGATGGTCGCCTGGGTCTGGGCGACGCACCAGTCCAGCGGGACGGGCGGGACGACGTCGCGGGCGAGCTCGTTCTTGATCAGCACGTTGCCGACCTGGGGCCCGTTGCCGTGGGTGAGCACCAGCGCGGTGCGGCCCTCGGCGACCAGTTCGGCGACCTGGCCCATCGTCGACCACAGACGTTCCGTCTGTTGCGCGGCGGTACCCGCCCCGTCGGGTGCGATGGCGTTGCCGCCGAACGCGAGCACCGTGCGCGATGCCACCTGCTGCTGCTCCTGGTCGACGGGGGACGAGCCTAGGCAGTCCCGGTGGGCGACGGTTCGGCGACTCTCACCGATCCGACACCCCGCGCGTCGTCACAACCCGCCGTTCGTCACCGACGAGGACGGGGCCGCGACCTCCCGGTCGCGGCCCCGTCCGAATCGGGCAGGTGTCGCTCAGACGCCCTGCATGTCACCCGGTGGGATGACGGGGTCCTTGGTGCCGAGGTCGTAGGTGCCGACCCCGCGCTCCTCGTCGGTGCCAGGCACCAGGTTGTCGAGCAGCAGGCCGAGGACGGCGGCGACGGCGATGCCGGAGCTGCCGATGGCGCGGACGATGCTGGTCAACCAGCCGATGCCGAACAGCGACCACTCGTCACCGGCGTAGTTGCCGAAGTACTGCGGGAACACGAAGCCGCTGAACAGCACGATGCCCAGGATCATCAGGTTTCGTTGCGAATCGAGGTCGACCCGCCGCAGGTTGGACAGACCGATCGCGGCGATGAGCCCGAACAGCGCCAGGTACACCCCGCCGACGATCGGGCCGGGGATCGTGGCGATGAACGCGCCGATCTTGGCGACGAAGCCGAACAGGAGCAGGAAGACCGCACCGATGAGCACCACCGCCCGGCTGGCGACCTTGGTCAGGCCGACCAGGCCGATGTTCTCCGAGTACGAGGTCGAGGAGAACCCGCCGAAGATGCCGGTGAAGAAGCAGCCGACGCCCTCCATGCCGATGCCCCGGTTGATCGTCTTCGCGTCGGGGTCGCCTGCGCCCGCGATACGCGAGATGGCGTGGTAGTCGCCGAACGACTCGATGGTCGAGGCGAGGTAGGCGGCAAGGATGGCGAAGAAGAAGCCGAGGTCGAACAGCGGCGTCCCCCACGGGAAGATCAACCCGCCACCGCCGACGTCGAAGCCGCGCACCCACGGCGTCTCACCGACGACGCCGAAGCTGACGTAGCCGGCAACCGTCTCGGGTAGGACCCCCGTGACCGACAGCAGCAGACAGACGAGGTAGGCCGTGACCACCGCGAGCAGGATCGGGAACAGCGAGATCATGCGCGAACGCGGCGCCAGCACGAGACCGAACAGCACGATCAGCGCGGTCGTGGCCAGCGCCAGCCACCAGTTGGGCGAGGCGTTGATCACGGTCGCGTCGTACAACGACAGACCGATCAGGGCGATGACCGGAGCGATGGTGATCGGCGTCACGTAGCGCCGCAGCAGCCCACCGATGCCGCCGAAGCCGATCGCCATCTCGACCACGGCACCGGCCATGATCGCACCGGCGATGTAGCGCATCGCGTCCTCGCCCTGGTAGGTGAGGGCGATGCCGATGAAGGGGCCGAGGAAGGCGAACGAGACCCCCTGCACGATCGGCAGGCGTGAGCCGAACTGCACCTGCAGGAAGGTCGCGATCGCCGAACAGATGAAGACCGAGCTGATGAGGATCGCCAGCTGCCCCGAGTCGAACTCCAGGAACGGCGACAGGATGAACGGCACGGCGACCGTCGCCCCGAACATGGTCAAAACGTGTTGGAGGCCGAGGGCCATGGCCTTCGGCAGCGGCTTCGGAATCTCGTCGAGTCCGTACTTGAGCCCGTGCGGGCGGTTGGGCGCTTCCGCGCTCATGTGCTCCCCTTGTTTGGTCCTGCGGCTGGTTGCCGCGTCGCGGGCGGGTCCGCCGGCTGCGGCGTCACCCGGTCCGGTTGTCCACGCGGCTCCCGACCGCGCGCCACCGATGGAAACGGTATTCCCCCGTCGGACAGTGTCCGGTCGAATTCGCCGAGAACCTAGGAACCTGCGCACGGAGCGGGCAGCTCCGGGGCGCGGGAACGCGCCGCGGGCCTTGTCCTCGAGGACCCGTCAGTCCGCACGCACGATCGCGACGACCGGCCCGCCGCCCTGCGGCCCCTGGTGCATCGCGCCGACGGAAACGAACACGGCGGTGTCGCCGACCGTGGCGGCCGTGACGCCACCGACCGCACCCTTGATCTGGCGGTGGTGGTGGACGTCGGAGTCGTCGAGCATCAGCTGCCGCCGCCCGCGCAGCTGCCCGCTGGCGTCGGCCTCGCACTTGAGGAACACGCCGACGAGGCGGTCGCCGAGGTCGGTGTGGTGCGGGCGCTCGGGCAGGTCGAGCCCGGCGCTGCGGATGGCCTCCCAGATGCCGTCCTGGTCGATGGCGTCCTTCATGACGCTGTGCCCGACGCGGTAGCGGCTGCGAGCACCCGGTGCGTTGCCGACGACCACGATCTGGGCGCGGTCGAGCTCCACCCCCGACGAGCACGAGGCCACGCTGGAGTACAGCTCCATGTTGCGGCAGATCTCCTCGGCCGCCGGGACCTCGTCGATCTCCCCGAGTCCGTACGCGATCCCCAGGCCGGTGGTGCCGTTGGAGATGTCCATCGAGTACAGCGTGTCCTCGGTGAACACCGTCTCGCCGCGCCGGTGTGCGTCCTGGATGGTCTCCTGGACCAGCAGCGGCGTCTTGGTCTGCACGTAGTGGACGTCGGCGACGTCGGTGATGCCGGCCTCGGCCATCGCCCGCTTCACGCCCTCGGCGACCTTTTCGACCATCGCCGGGCGCCCGATGTCCTCGGGCAGCAGCACGTCCGACATCGCGAAGCCCACCGACAGGCGCTTCTCGTCGGTGTCCACGCCCTTGTCGTCGGGAATGCGGGCGAACACGGCGGCGTGCGGCGTGATGACCCCGTCACAACCACCAGACCACGCCATCGGGATCTGCTTGACCTCGTCCGCGGACCGGCTGCCCTTGTCGAGCAGGACGCCGCGGAAGGCCTGGTCGGCCAGGATGCGCGTGTAGTCGTTGACCCCGCCGTTGCCCTCGGTCTTGCCGATGACCGCGATGACGTCGTCGGCGGCGAAGACGCCGTCGTCGATGAGTTCGGCGAGCCCGGACGCGTCGGTGACGCTCTTGATCTCGATCTTGCGGACCTCGAACGGCATGGGACGCTCCTGTGGGGTCGAGACGCGGCGACGTGCGACGACGCTAGCCGCGCGACCAGCGGCGACGACATGTGCATTTCCGACGATCGGGCCCCTGCCTCGCTAGCGTGACCTGCCAACTCCGTCGCCCGCGAGCGCCCCGTGACCGTCGCCGCCCCACGCTCCTCGCTGCCGCTGCGCGGCGTGCTGGCCACGCCGATCCTCGCCGGCGCCGAGGTCATGGCCGGTGCCGGCGGCCTGGGTCGGATCGTGACGCGCCTCAATGTCATGGAGGTGCCCGACGTCCTCGCGTTCGTCAAACCCGACGAGCTGCTGCTCACCACCGGCTATCCGCTGCGGGACCGGCCGGATGCACTGCCTCGACTGATCGCCGACCTCGACGACCGCGGTCTCGCCGGGCTCGGCGTCAAGCTCGGTCGCTACCTCGACGCGATCCCCGGCGCCGCCCTCGACGAAGCGGACCGGCGCGGGTTCCCCGTCGTCCGGCTGCCCGAGGGCGTGGCCTTCGACGACATCCTCAACGACGTGCTCGGGGCGATGCTCGACCGCCAGGCGCGACAGCTCGAGCGCGCCGAGCGGGTCCACCAGGCGTTCCTGCAGGTCGTGCTGCGCGGGGAAGGCGTCGAGCAGATCGCGCGCGACCTCGCCGAGCTCCTCGACGGGCCGGCCGCGGTGGTCGACCGTGACGGGACGGTGCTCGGTGCGGCGCGGCTCGCCGACCTCGGGCTGGCCGACGTCGACGACCCTGCGCCCATGGTGATCGCCCAGGACGACCGTCACGTACGCGTCGACGGGACCCAGTTGCCGTGTGTCGCGGTGCCGATCGTGGCCGGCCCGCGCAAGCACGGCCACGTCGTGGCCATCACCGCGAACGGCAGCCGCACGGGCGACCTGCTCGCCCTCGAGTCGGCCGCGACCGTCGCCGCGCTCGTGCTGACGCAACGCATGGAACTGCGGGCCGTGGAGAGCAAGTACCAGTCGGACCTCGTCCACGACCTGCTGCGCGGTGCGGGGGACGTCGACGACGTCAGACGCCGTGCGGCCGGCTTCGGGTGGGACCTCGACCGCCGGCTGATCGCGATCGTCCTGCGCCTCGACGAGCGCGTCGACGACGCCGCGGACGCGCGCGCCCGACCACCGCTGGCCGGCAGTCTCCGTGGCTCGGTGCTCGAACGCGACCCCGGTGCGGCCGTGGTGCAGTTCAGCTCCGAGGTGGTGGTGCTGACCGCCGCCTTCGATCCCCCGCCCGGTACCGATGCCCCCGACGGCCGTGCCGAGGCGTGCGCCTTCGCCGCCGATCTGGCGGCGCGGGCGGGGCGCGCCGCGGGCGTGTCCGCCTCGGCCGGGCTCTCGCGACCGGTCGTCGACGTCCGCGAGGTGGCGCGCGCCTACGAACAGGCGTCCCGCGCCGTCGAACTGGGTCGCGAGATCTCCGGTCGGGCGGCGGTCACCCACTTCGACGACCTCGGGGCCTACCGGCTGCTCGCGCTCGTCCCCGATCGCGACGAGCTGCGGGCCTTCGCCGTCGAGACGCTCCGGGAGTTGGCCGCGGACGATCCCGCGGCGCTGGACCTGCGGCAGACGCTGCAGGCCCTGCTCGACAGCGGCGGCAACGTCGCCGAGGCGGCCCGACGCCTGCACTTCCACTACAACACCCTGCGCTACCGCATCGAGAAGCTGGAATCGATCCTCGGCCCGTTCATGACCGACGCCCGCCGGCGGCTGGACGTGCAACTCGCGCTGCTCGTCCTGCGCCTGCATCCGCACGGGTGACCGTGGGCGTCTGTGCGCTCGCACCGTTCCGGGGCCCGCACGGCCGGCGAGCCGGGGTTGTGGCCCCTTCGGCCCGCCGCCCTAGGCTGCGGCCGCCGTCGATCACCGCGGGCACCTTCGAGGAGCACTCATTTTGGCCACGATCTTCTACGACCAGGACGCCGACCTCTCCCTGATCCAGGGCCGCAAGGTCGCCGTCCTCGGCTACGGCAGCCAGGGACACGCGCACGCGCTCAACCTGCGCGACTCCGGCGTCGACGTCCGGGTCGGGTTGCGGCCGGGTTCCACCTCCCGTACCCGCGCCGAGGAACAGGGCCTGCGGGTGCTCGACACCAACGACGCCGCGGCCGAAGCCGACGTCGTCGTCATCCTGGCCCCCGACACCCACCAGAAGGGCATGTGGGAAGGCGGCCTGGCCGAGCACCTCACCGCCGGCAAGGCGCTCGTCTTCGGGCACGGCTTCAACGTGCACTACGGCCTGATCACGCCGCCCGAGGACGTCGACGTGTTCCTCGTGGCCCCCAAGTCGCCCGGCCACATCGCCCGCCGCACCTACGAGCAGGGGCAGGGCGTTCCCGGTCTGGTGGCGGTGCACCAGGACGCCAGCGGCAACGCCCTCGAACTCGGCAAGTCCTACGCCGCCGGGCTGGGCCTGACCCGGGCGGGCACCCTGCAGACGACCTTCGCCGAGGAGACCGAGACCGACCTGTTCGGGGAGCAGGCGGTGCTGTGCGGCGGCGTCAGCCACCTCGTCCAGGCCGGCTTCGAGACGCTGGTCGACGCCGGTTACCAGCCGGAGGCGGCGTACTTCGAGTGCCTGCACGAGCTGAAGCTCATCGTCGACATGATGTACGAGGGCGGCATCAGCTGGATGCGCCATTCGGTGTCGACCACCGCCGAGTACGGCGACTACGTCTCGGGTCCCCGCGTCATCGGTGACGAGGCCAAGGCCGCGATGCGCCAGATCCTGGCCGAGATCCAGGACGGCACCTTCGCCCGCCAGTTCGTCGCCGAGATCGAGGGCGGTGGCGAGACGTTCGCGGCCAGGCGCAAGGCAGGTCGTGACCACCAGGTCGAGCAGGTCGGTCGCGAACTGCGCGCGATGATGCCGTTCATCGACACGCCCAGCGAAGCGCTCGAGTAGGCGGATCAGCTCTCGGGCGGCTCCGTCGGATCGATCGCCGTGTCGTCGAGCTCACCCAGCTCGGGTCCGGGCTGGTCGGTCTCGCCCTCACAGCCCAGCAGCGCCAGGGAGGCCACGGCCATGGTGCCGAGGATGCGTCGCATGGACGTTCCTTCTCGTCGCGTCCGACGACCGTAACCACGGCGCGCTCCGCCGCCGACGCCTCGATGCCGGCACCCGGACAGGGCGCGGCGGGGGCGGACCGGCGGTCAGCCTCCGACGCCGGGCGGGGAGGGATGGAATCCCGCGAACTCCCAGCCGTCCAGCACGCCCGGCCCGTCGCTGTACCAGGGACCCGTCGCGAGGGCGTCGGCCAGCAGCGGGCTCTGCTCCGGGTCGGTGAGGCGGCGTCCCAGCAATGAGCCACGCCCCGGCCGCGCGACGCCCAGTCGCCCGAGCCAGTCGCCGATCGACAGCCGCACCGGGCCGTCGGCAGCGACGAGCAGGTGGCCGCGCTCGCTGCGCGAACGGGCCCGGTCGAACGCCACCACGAGCTCGACGAGGTCCCCCGGGTCGACCGGCGCCACCTCGGTGTCCAGCACCGTCGGACCGAAGCCCGCCGTCGCCAGCGCATCACGCATCGCCGGCGTGTCCACCAGCGACGTACGGATCACCACGCTGGGCGGTGCGGCGGCGGCGACCAGCTCCTCGATGCGCCCGCGCGCCCGGCGGTAGGGGTCCTCTGCATCGGCCGAGGCTCCCGGAAGCGAGAGCACGACCAAGCGCGCGACCCCCGCGTTGGTCGCAGCGGTCACCAGCACCTCGGCAGCCGCGACGTCCGCCTCCGCGTCGCGGCCGAGCAGTCCGCCGCCGACGTGGACCACCGTGTGGACGTCGGCGAGCGCCGACTCCAGGCGGCCCTCGTCGTCGGTGGTGCCCGTCGCCACGAACGCCCCCGCACTGCGCAGGACCGCGGTGTCGCCGTCACCGTAGGCGCGGACCTCGCCGCCCTCCTCGAGCAGGCGCAGCGCGATGCGGCGTGCGAGTGGCCGGTGGGCACCGGTGACGAGTACGGGCACGAACGTTCCTCGGCGAGCGGACCGCCAGCATCGCAGCTGGCCGGGGACGACGACGAACCGTGATCCGCCCTAGCGTGCGGGGCACGTTGCCGGAGGCCATCGACGTGATCACCAACCGCACCGCCAGGCGTCTGCACGACGCCGGGCTGCCGTGGACCCCCAGCGAAGGGGACCGGTTCGTGCTCCCCGGACGCGGCATGGACGCCGACGTCTTCACCATCGCGGCAATGGTCGTCGAGGTCCGCGACGCCCCAGCGGGCCGGCTGATCGCCTTCAACGGCACGACCGAGTGGGCGCTCGACGCCGTCGAGCAGGCGGAGGCGATCTGGCTGCCGCGCGAGGAGCAGCTGCGCGAGGCACTCGGCAGCGCGATGCTCTCACTGGTGCGTGCCGAGGACGGTTGGCGCTGCACGGTGCGCGTCGACCGACGTCTGGTCGAGGTCGCCGCGGCCGAGGCCGACGAGGCCTACGCCGAGGCGCTGCTCCAGGTGCTGCAGGCAGACGGATGACGGACCGGCCCACGGGTCGAGGTACGGCCGCCGGTCCGCACGCCGCCGTCCGGGACGTCGCCCATCGTGCACGGACGCTCGCGGGCGCACTGCGACGTCGGTTGCTCCGGCCCGGTGCGATGGAACCGGTCATGCTCGGACTGGGTGCCACGACCGGACTGGCGACCGGTGTGGTGGTGTGGCTGCTGATCAGCAGCATCGAACTGGTGCAGCGGCTCGCCTGGTCGGCGCAGGTGCCGACCTGGCAGCTGCTGGTCGTGCCGACACTGGGCGGGCTGGTCGTCGGCCTCCTGGTCTGGCGCGTCGTCCCCGAGAGCAGCGGCGGCGGCGTCGTACCGACGATGGAGTCCCTGGCGATCCGGGGTGGCCGACTCTCGCGCCGCATCCCGCTCGCGGGCACCGCGGCCACCAGCATCGCGTTGGGCACGGGCGCATCCGGAGGACGTGAGGGACCCATCGTGCTGATCGGTGGCTCGATCGGCTCCGCCGTGGGGCGCGCGATGCACCTCGACGAGGACCGGATGCGGTCGCTCGTGGCCGCCGGCGCCGCCGCCGGCATCGGCGCGACCTTCAACGCCCCCATCGGCGGCATGTTGTTCGCCATCGAGTTGCTGCTCGGCGGGCTGCGCCGCGCCGGGTCGCTGCAGGTGGTGGTCGTCGCCTCGGTGGTCAGTGCCGTCACCGCGCGACAACTCGTGGGCGAGAGCCTGCCGATCTTCCAGGCCCAGCGTGGGTTCGGCCTCGGCGAGCCGGTCGAGCTGCTGTTGTACGCCGGGCTGGGCCTGGCGGCGGTCGCGGTGGCCTTCGGGTTCCGTCGCGGCGAGGACGCCGCCCGTCAGTCGTTCGCCCGGCTGCGGCGGCGGATCGGGATGCCGCTGACCGTGGCGGTCGGCGGCTTCGGGGTCGGACTCGTCGCCCTCGTGTTCCCCCAGGTCCTGGGCGAGGGTGCTCATCTGCCCGGCGTCGCGGGAACCCGCGAGCCGATCCAGGCGATGCTCGACGGCCGCATCGGCAGCACCTGGACCGCCGCGGCACTGCTGCTGGCCCTGCTGGTCGCGAAGCTGGTGGCCACCCTGCTCTCCGTCGGCTCCGGCTCGGCGGTCGGCACGTTCGCACCGACGCTGTTCACCGGCGCTGCCCTCGGGGCCGCCTTCGGTATCGCGGCCACCCAGATGCTCGGTGCGGAAGCGGCCCAGCCGGGCGCCTTCGCCCTCGTCGGCATGGCGGCGGTCTTCGCGGCGACCGCCCGGGCGCCACTGACCGCCATCCTGATCGTGTTCGAGCTCACCGGCAGCTACGACCTCGTGCTCCCCCTGATGCTGGCCGTCGGGATCGCGATGTTCGTCACCGAGCTGCTGGGATGGGACTCGCTGTACCTGCACCAACTCCGGCAGCGCGGCGTGGTCTTCGGCCAGGTCGACGACCTCGACGTCCTGCAGACCGTGACCGTCGGTGAGGTGATGTCGCCGGCGCCCGACAACGTCGTCCGGCAGGACCAGGACCTCGACGCCGTCCGACGTCGGCTGGTCGAGACCGGCGCACACGGGCTGGTGGTCGTCGACGATCGTCAGCGGCTCGTCGGCGTCGTCGCGGTCTCCGACCTGACCCGAGACGGCGAAACGGCCGGCGAGGTGTGCACCCGCAGGGCCCTGACGGTGACGGCCGCCGATCCGGCGTTCCGGGCGGTGCGACGTATGGCGAGCCTCGACGTCGGCCGGTTGCCGGTCATCGACCCGCAGAGCCGCCAGGTCGTCGGCGTCCTGCGTCGGTCCGACGTGGTCCGTGCCTACCAGCGCGGCATCTCGCGCAGCCTCGGCGCCCAGCAGCGTGCCGCCTCGGGACGGTTGCGTGACCTCGCCGGTGTCGGGTTCGTCGAGCTCGTACTGCAGCCGGGGTCACCGGTGGCCGGCAGCGCCGTACGCGAGGTGCCCTGGCCCGAACGCAGCGTGCTGACCAGCGTCCGCCGAAACGGCGAGGTCGTGGTTCCCCGCGGCGACACCGTGCTCGAGCCGGGCGACGAACTCGTCGTACTGACCGGCCACGGCGACCAGTTGCGCGATCTCGTCGCGCCCGAACCCGCGCCCGCACCCTCGACCGCCCGCGACGCCACTTGACGCCGCCGCCGGCCCGTCGCCGGCCCGTCGCCGGCGTCGAGAGGGCTCAGAGGCGCGGGGTCTCGCTGTAGGTGCCCCACACGTCCTGCAGGACCGCCGAGATCTCGCCGACGGTCGCATCGGCGCGGACGGCGTCCATGATCAGCGGCACCATGTTCTCGTCCGTGTCCGCTGCGGCACGCAGTCGCTGCATCGCCGCCTCGAGCAGGTGCGGGTCCCGGTCGCGCTTCACGGCCTGTAGGCGATCGACCTGGCCACGTTCGACCTCGGCGCCGATGCGCAGGATCTCGAGCTCGTCGTCGTCATCGTCGGTGTGCGCGTTGACGCCGACCATCCTGAAGCGGCCCTTCTCCATCCGGTTCTGGAAGGCGAAGGCGGCGTCGGCGATCTCGGAGGTGAAGTAGCCGTCCTCGACCCCGCGCAGGATCCCGCCGAGCATGGTGTCGTCGTCCGAGAGCTCGAGGATGCGGGTGAACTCCTCCTCGCACCGGCGCTCGATCTCGTCGGTGAGCCATTCCACGTACCAGGACCCGCCGAGGGGATCGATCACGTTGGTGACGCCGGTCTCCTCGGCGATGACCTGCTGGGTCCGAAGCGCCACCTTCGCGGCGTGGTCCGACGGCAGCGCGAGGACCTCGTCGAGGGCGTTGGTGTGCAGCGACTGCGTCCCGCCGAGCACGCCGGCCAGCGCCTCGATGGCGGTGCGGACGATGTTGTTGTCCGGCTGTTGCGCCGTCAGCGACACCCCGGCGGTCTGGGTGTGGAAGCGCATCAGCATCGCCTTCTCCGCGGTCGCGCCGTAGCGCTCCTTGAGCCAGCGGGCCCAGATGCGTCGGCCCGCGCGGAACTTGGCGATCTCCTCGAAGAAGTCGATGTGGGCGTCGAAGAAGAAGCTGAACCGTGGCACGAACTCGTCGGGGTGCAGCCCGCGCTGCATGCCGAGCTCGACGTAGGCGAAGCCGTCGGCCAGCGTGTACGCCAACTCCTGCACCGCCGTCGAGCCGGCCTCGCGGATGTGGTAGCCCGAGATCGACACCGGGTGGTAGCGCGGCACCTCGCGGGTACAGAACTCGACGAGGTCACCGATGAGGCGCAGGTGCGGCTCGGGCGGGAACAGCCACTCCTTCTGGGCGATGTACTCCTTGAGGATGTCGGTCTGCAGCGTGCCGCCGAGCTCCGACAGCGAGAACCCCTGGCGTTCCGCGGCGACGGCGTACATGCAGAACAGGGTGACGGCCGGCGCGTTGATCGTCATCGAGGTCGTGATCTCGCCCAACGGCAGCCCGTGGAACAGCGCATCCATGTCCGCGACCGTGTCGATCGCGACCCCGCAGTGGCCCACCTCGCCCTCGGAGCGCGGGTCGTCGGAGTCGAGGCCCATCAGGGTGGGCATGTCGAAGGCGACCGACAGCCCGTGCTGGCCGCCACGCACCAGGTCGTGGAAGCGCTTGTTGGTCTCGGTCGGGTCGGCGAACCCGGCGAACTGGCGGATCGTCCACGGCCGGGTCCGGTACATCGAGGCGTAGACACCGCGGGTGTAGGGGTACACGCCGGGGGCGCCGATGCGCTCGGCGTCCACCTGCACGTTGTGCGGCCCGTAGAGCGGCTCGAGTGGGATGCCCGAGAGCGTCTCGAAGTCCGCATCGCGCTCGCCCGCGCCCTCGTAGGCCGCCTTCCAGCGCTCGTACTGCTCCTGCCACGACATGGTCTGCTCCCGACATCGACGCCGGCGTCGAGCGTACGGCGCAGATAGTTGGACGTCCAAGCAAATCCGGGCCGAGCGGCCGACGCAGGTGCGTGGTCGCGGTACCGGTAGGCGGGAACGCCGGCTCAGAAGTCGCCGGCCGCGCGCCGCATGGCCGTCAACTCGGCCGTGACGCGCTCGGCGGCCGCGTCGTCGAGTCCGACCGCACCGAAACGGATCTCACCGAGGGCGCTCGTCGCTTCGACGACGACCGCGCGCCCCTGCGGCGTGATGCGGGCCAGCGTGGTGCGACCGTCGGTCGGATGCGACGCCCGCTCGACGTAGCCGGCCGACTGCAGCCGATCGATCGCATTCGTGACCGACGCCGGGTGGACCTGCAGTCGGGCACCCATCTTGCCCAGCGGGAGTTGGCCTTCGCGGGAGAAGTGGAGCAGCACCAGCGCCTCGTACCGGGCGAAGGTGAGGCCGAATGGTCGCAGCGCCGCGTCCACCTGCCGCAACAGGATCTGGTGCGCCCGCGTCAGGGAGGTCACCGCCGCCATGGCGGCGGGAGCCGGCCAGCCGTGTCGTCGCCAGTTGCGCTCGGCCTCGGCGATGGGGTCGAACGCCAACGGCGCGGCGGGCTCCTCCATCGGGTCTCCTGGTTGCGGTCGCGGTACCGGCCCGTGCGCGCGACCCGACGCCGCAACGTGCGTGGCCGGGCGGTCGGACGGTTCCCGGGCAGCCTACGCAGGCCGCGGACCGCTCCGGCGCGCCCCGGTTCGCGCGACACGAGACGGTGACCGTACGCCGGTACGCTTCCGGCAACGATTTCTGGGAGCCCTCGTGCGTTATGGCGACCGCTCCGACGCGGACCTGATGGCGTCGGCACAGGCCGGGTGGTCCCCGGCCTTCGCGGTGCTGCTCCACCGCCACGGGCCGGCCGTGCGAAGCGCCGTTCGCGACGAGGCGGACCCGATCACCGCCACGCGCGACGTGTTCCTGACCGCGATCGACGAACTGCCCCAGATGGATCCGCAGTTCCCGGTCCGTGAGTGGCTGCTCGACATCGCCGGGACCGACCAGGTGCCCGATCCCATCATCCCGTTGCGGGAGGACGAGCGCGACGCCATCTGGGCCAGCCTCGTCGAGGCGTGGCCCGGGCGGCCGCGTGCGCCCCGTACGGCCCTGCGACGGACGGTCCTGGTCGTGGGCCTGGTGCTGCTGTCGGCACTCGTGCCGACCCTGGTGTTCCTGGCCGACGAGGCGCCTCCACGCGAGGTCCAGGAACTGTCGGCCCACCCGGTGGTGGACGAGAACGCCGAGCAGACGGTGCCCGACGAGGACGCGACGCCGACGCCGACGTTCTCGTTCCCGAGCGTTCCCGACGAAGAGCCCCAGTCCTCGGGGCAGACCGATCCCCTGCCGACCACGATCGATCCCGACCCGCAGGCCACCGTGGAGCCCGAGCCGGAACCCACCACGACGGCCGCACCGGACCCGCCCCCCACGACCACACCGACGCCGGAGCCCACGGCCACCACGGAACCGGAACCCGAGCCCACCGAGACCACCCCGGTCGAGCCACCCGTGACCGAGCAGCCCCCGGTCGATCCCGACCCCGGCGAGCCCGACCTCGGCACCCCATGAGCAGCGGCCCGGACGAGGTCGGACTCGATGCCGCCCAACACGGACTCGGCGACATGGACGCCGAGGCGTTCCGGCGCCACGGCCACGCCGTCGTGGACTGGATCGCCGACTACCTCGCGGGCGTCGGCGAGCGGCCGGTGCTGGCGCAGGTCCGACCCGGCCAGGTCCGTGATCGCCTGCCGCAGTCACCGCCCAGCGCGCCCGAGCCGTTCGACGACGCGCTCGCCGACCTCGACGAGGTGCTGCTGCCCGGGGTCACCCACTGGAACCACCCGGCGTTCCACGCCTACTTCGCCATCACCGGGTCGGGACCCGGCATCCTCGGTGAAGCGCTGACGGCCGCGCTCAACGTCAACGGGATGCTGTGGCGTACCTCACCCGCGGCGACCGAACTCGAGGAACTGGTCCTCGACTGGCTCCGCCAACTGCTCGGCCTGCCGGAGGGGCTGCGGGGCATCATCTCCGACAGCGCCTCGATGTCGACGATGTTGGCGCTGGCCGCGGCCCGGGAACGCACCGGCCTCGACGTCCGCCAGCGGGGCCTGGCCGGCCGGGCCGACGTCCCGCTGCTGCGGATCTACACCTCCGAGCATGCCCATTCCTCGATCGAGAAGGCCGCGATCACCCTGGGCCTCGGCCGTGACAGCGTGCGCACGATCCCGACGGATGCGCAGTTCCGGATGAAGGTGGACGCGCTCGCCGACGCGGTGCGGGAGGACGGCCGGTTCGGGTACCGGCCGCTGGCGATCGTGCCGACCGTGGGCACCACCTCGACCACCTCGATCGACCCGGTGGCGGCCGTAGCGGACCTGCGCGACGAACTCGAGCACGAACTCGCTCACCCGATCTGGCTCCACGTCGACGGCGCCTACGGGGGCATGGCCGCGATCTGCCCCGAGCTGCGCCACGTCCTCGACGGCGTGGAACGGGCCGACTCCTTCGTGACCAACCCGCACAAGTGGTTGTTCACCCCCATCGACTGCTCCGCGCTGTTCGTCCGCGAACCCGAGTGGCTGACGCGGGCGTTCTCGCTGGTGCCCGAGTACCTCACCACCGACGACCAGGGCGTGACCGACTACATGGACTGGGGCGTGCAGCTCGGCCGCCGGTTCCGGGCTCTCAAGCTGTGGCTGGTCATCCGTTACTTCGGCGGCGACGGCCTCGCCGCCCGGGTGCGCGAGCACGTCGCCCAGGGCCAGCGCGTCGCGGCCTGGGTACGCGATCACCCCGACCTGGAGCTGGCGGCGCCGACCCCGTTCTCCACCGTGTGCTTCCGGGCCGTACCTCCCTGGGCCGCCGGGGACCACGAGGAGGACCTGCGCACCCTCAACCGTGCCTGGCTCACGCGCGTCAACCGCAGCGGCGCGGCCTACCTGTCACACACCGAACTGAACGGGCGCTACGTGCTGCGGCTGGCGCTCGGCAACCTGCGCACGACCGACGAGCGGCTGACGGCCACACTGGCGCTGCTGGAGCAGGAACTCGAGGCGCTGCGGCGGACATCGGCACCCGGGGCGCCAGCGACGGACTGAGCACTCCGACCGCTTTCGTCCCGGGAGCCCAAAGTGGGGCCGCCCGCCCGGACTCGCAGCGCCACAGGGCCCCCACTTTCGTGCCCGGAACCGAAAGTGGACCCGCGCGGCCGTTGCTGCCGCGCGCGTACCCCCCGGTTTCGTGCCCCCGAACGAATGTGGAACCACCCGGACCGCCCGTCCTCGGCGAAGTGCTCGCGGGAGAACGCCACATCCCCGCCGGCGCCCCAGAACGCGCGTTCCATCGCCACGATCTCGTCGTGCAGGCTCATGCCTCACCGCCGTCCAGCGCCTCGAGCAGTTCGTCGGCAGCAGCGTAGGGATCGAGGTCGCGGCCAGCGACCTGCTCAGCGAGCTTGTCCAGCAGCGGGTCGTCGCCGTGGTCGAGCCTGGCGAAGCGCAGCCGTACCTGTTCGAGCGCGATCTCGCGGATCAGGTGCAGGGCCCGGTCACGGCGGCGGCGCTGCCCCTGTCCGGTGTCGGTGAGCCAGTCCGCGTGGGTCCCGAACGCGGACACGACGTCGCCGATGCCCTCGCCGCGGACGGCAACGGCACGCACGATCGGTGGCCACCAGCCGGCCGGCGCGTCCGCCGATTCCAGTGCGTGTCCCATCTCGAGCATGCCGCGCAGTTCGGATTCGAGCTTCCCCGCGCCGGACGCGTCGGCCTTGTTGATCACGAAGACGTCCGCGACCTCCAGGATGCCCGCCTTCGCCGCCTGGATCCCGTCGCCCATCCCCGGCGCCAGCGCGACGACCGTCGTGTCGGCGGTCGCGGCGATCTCGACCTCGGACTGGCCGACGCCGACGGTCTCGACGATCACGTCGTCGAAGCCGGCGGCGTCGAGCACCAGTACGGCCTGTGGGGTCGCGAAGGACAAACCACCGAGGTGCCCGCGGGAGGCCATGGAACGGATGAAGACGCCCGGGTCGGCGTGGTGCGACTGCATCCGGACGCGGTCACCGAGCAGCGCACCGCCCGAGAACGGTGACGACGGGTCGACGGCCAGGATCGCGACCGATCGGTCCTGCGCGCGCAGCTCGGCTGCGATGGCGTTGGTCAACGTGGACTTGCCGACGCCCGGCGAGCCCGTGATCCCGATGACGCGCGCATTGCCGGTGCGCGGGTACAGGGTCGCGACGACCTCGCGGAGTCGTTCGGGACTGCCGTCCTCGACCAGGGTGAGCAGCCGCGCCAGGGCGCGCCGTTCGCCACGCTCGAGCCCGTCGACCAGTTCCTCGACCGTCTGCGTCACTACCCGTTCCGTCCCGTCGCTCGTGCGTGCGGCGAGCGTAGTGCCGGCGACGATCGCACCGGTTCGCGTCCGATCCGCATCCAGCGCTCGGCGTTCCGGACGCGCGGGGACCGCGTCGTGGGGCAAGCTGCACCAGCCGCCGGCGACGAGGCCCGGCACCCCCGTAGCGAGGTTCACCATGTCGGACGTGCTGTTGTTCCACCACGCCCAGGGGCTGACCGCGGGCGTCCAGGCGTTCGCCGAGCGACTGCGCGCCGCTGGGCACCGGGTGACCGCGCCCGACCTCTACGACGGCGCCACGTTCGCCGACCTCGACGCCGGCGTCGCCCACGCCGAGGAGATCGGCTTCGACACCCTCGTTCAGCGGGGCGTCGCGGCCGCCGCCGAACTCCCCGAGACGATGGTCTACGCCGGGTTCTCCCTGGGGGTCATGCCGGCGCAGAAGCTGGCGCAGACCCGCCCCGGGGCGCATGGGGCACTGCTGTACCACGAGGGCGTCGCGTCCTCGTGGTTCGGCGGGCCGTGGCCCACGGGTGTCGCGTTGCAGGTCCATGTCAGCGAGCAGGACCCCTGGTGCGAACTCGACGTGACGCGGGGTCTCGTGGAGGAGGCCGGAGGCGAGCTGTTCCTCTATCCCGGCGACGCGCACCTGTTCACCGACGCCAGCCTGGAGGTCCACGACCCGGCGGCCACCGACCTGGTCGTGTCGCGCAGCCTCGCCTTCCTCGACCGGTTGGCCTGACCGCGGCGCGACGCAGGCCATCGTGTCGCGCGTGATCGTCGGTGTCGCGCCTGGCCCTCAATGGTGAAGTGCAGCCGCGACATCGGCGAGGAGCCGCGACATGGTCGGCGTCGCCGCTCAGAGCGGGCGGAACCGCACCTGCTGGCCGGGCCGGAGCTGGCCCGTGGCATCGAGGTCGGCATCGAGCACGACCGCGATGACGGGGTAGCCGCCCGTGACGGGATGGTCGGCGAGGAACAGCGTCGGCAGGCCGGTCGGCGGGACCTGCAGGCCACCCCGCACCATGCCCTCGGTCGGCAGCTCACCCGTCCGGGCACGCGCCAACGGCGGCCCGTCGAGCCGCAGTCCGACCCGGTTGCTCTGCGAGGTGACGGTCCAGGAACGGGTTCCCAGCTCCGTACGCGCTGCGGCGGTGAACCAGTCGTCGCGCGGGCCGAGGCGGACGCGCAGGGTGACCTCGCCGCCAGGCGGGTCCGGCCATGGCGCGAGGTCGAGCACCGGAAGGCGTCCCGTGGGGCGGCCGACGGCGAGCCGGTGGCCCGCGACCAGCGCCGCCGGCCCGAGTCCGGCCAGCACGTCGGTCGAGCGCGAACCGAGCACGGGTTCGGCGTCGATCCCGCCGCGCACGCCGAGGTAGGTGCGCAGTCCGGCCGCGGGTGACCCGAGCTCCAGGGTGGCCCCACGCGCGAGGCGCAGCGCCGTGAGGTGGTCGACCGGACGGTCGTCGATCCGGGCGGGGGCCCGGGCCCCCGTGAGCGCGACCTGCAGGTCGACGTCCGCGCGGACCCGCAGTCCGCCCATGGTGGCCTCAAGCGCCGCAGCCGTCTCGTCGTTGCCGACCAGGCGGTTGGCCAGCCGCAACGCCCCGCGGTCGGCGGCCCCTGACGGGCTGACGCCCCACCCGCCGTGGCCGGGACGACCGAGGTCCTGGACCGTGGTGAGCGGCCCCGGGTCCACCACCTCCACGATGCCGGTCACGACACGGCCACGAACCGCACACGGACGCCCGGGCGAAGCAGCGCCGGCGGATCGCGCTGCAGATCCCACATCGGCCGCGCGGTGCTGCCGATCAGCTGCCACCCGCCCGGTGACGGCCGCGGATAGACGCCGCTGAAGCCGTCCGCCAGGCCGACGGCCCCCTGCGGGACCCGTGTCCGGGGATCACGACGTCGCGGCACCGTGAGCCGGTCGTCTTCGCCGAGGAGGTAACCGAAACCCGGTGCGAACCCGGTGAAGGCGACGGTCCAGGTCTGCCCCGTGTGGGCTTCGACGACGCCGGCGCGGCCGAGGCCGGTGACCGCTCCGACCTCGTCGAGGTCGGCTCCGTCGTAGCGGACCGGGATCTCGAGCGTGCCGACGTCAGGTCGGTGGTCCGCGCCGCGCGGCAGCGCTCCGACCGTCTCGGCCACGGCCGCGATGGAAGTCCGCCCGGGATCGATGCGCACGAGCACGGTCCGCAGGGCGGGAACCACGTCCACGACGCCGGGCACGGCCGCGGCGACGAGCCCCGCCTGCAGCGTCAGGGCCGCGTCGAGATCGTCCACCTCGACCAGCACGCCCGCATCGCCGCAGGGCAACAGCCTCACGACACGAACGCCCGGATCTCGATGCCTGCGGCCTCCAGCGCGGAACGGATGGCGGCGGCCATCGCGACGGCGTTCGGGGTGTCACCGTGGACGCACACCGACTCTGCCTCGACGGGTACGCCGGTTCCGTCGATCGCCACGACCTCGCGCTCGGTCACCATCGTGACGGCCCGCCGGGCGACCTCGCGCACGTCGTCGAGGACCGCACCGGGCGTGTCACGCGGGACGAGGGTGCCCTGCGGCGTGTACGCACGATCGGCGAACGCCTCGGGGACCCCCCGAAGGCCACGCTCGTGCGCGTGCCGGAGCAGCGCCGATCCGGGCAGGCCGAGCACCGGCAGGTCCGGGTCGTAGGCATGGACGGCGTCGACCACGGCCGCCGCCTGGGTCTCGTGGTGGACGACGGCGTTGTACAGCGCGCCGTGCGGCTTGACGTAGGCCACCCGCGTCCCCGCCACCCGCGCGAACGCCTCCAGGGCGCCGACCTGGTACAGCACCGCGTCGGTCAACTCGGGGGCCGGGACGTCCATGAACCGCCGGCCGAACCCGACCAGGTCGGGGTAGGAGACCTGGGCCCCGATCGCGACGCCGCCTGCGGCCGCCTGCGCGCACGTCCGGCGCAGCGTGGTGGGATCACCGGCGTGGAAGCCGCAGGCGACGTTCGCGCTGGTGACCTCGGCCAGCACCGCGGCGTCGTCGCCCAGTACCCACGGCCCGAAGGACTCGCCGAGGTCGCTGTTGAGGTCCACCCGGCCGGAGGTCACCGCCTACTCGACGGCGAGCAGCAGTGCGTCGCCCTGGCCGCCTCCGCCGCACAGGGCGGCCGCGCCGGTCCCACCGCCGCGCTGGCGCAGCGCGCTGATCAGCGACACGACGATGCGCGCCCCGGAACAGCCGATGGGATGCCCCAGCGCGATGCCGCCACCGTTGACGTTCACCTTGTCCTCGTCGAGGCCGAGGTCACGGGTCGAGGCGATCGCGACGCTGGCGAAGGCCTCGTTGATCTCGTAGCGGTCGAACCCGGACGGATCGACGTCGACACGCCGCGCGGCGTCGCGGATCGCGGCCGAGGGTTGATGGTGCAGTGAGGGGTCGGGCCCGGCGACGGTCCCCCACGAGCGGATGGTCGCCAGCACCGGCAGGCCGAGCTCGTCCGCCTTGGTCCGGCTCGCCAGCACCAGGGCGGCGGCACCGTCGGAGATCTGCGAGGCGTTGCCCGCCGTGATCGTGCCCTCCTTGCTGAAGGCCGCCCGGAGGCCGGCGAGCGATTCGGCCGTGGTCCCCTCGCGGATGCCCTCGTCCTCGGCGACGGTCAACGGGTCGCCCTTGCGCTGCGGCACCTCGACGGACACGACCTCGTCGTCGAACAGCCCGTCCTTCCAGGCCCGGGCGGCGCGCTCGTGCGACCGGGCCGACCAGGCGTCTTGCTGCTCGCGGGAGATGTCGAGGCCCTTGTCGGACTGGTAGGTGTCGGTCGCCAGGCCCATGGCGCACCCGTCGAAGGCGCACGTGAGCCCGTCGTGCATCATCACGTCGGTGAGCTTGGCGTCGCCCATCCGCAGCCCGAAGCGTGCCTTGTCGAGCACGTAGGGCGCGTTGGACATCGACTCCATGCCCCCGGCGACCACGAGGTCGAAGTCGCCGACGCGGATCAGGTCGCGTGCGCGGGACACGGCGGTCATGCCGGACAGGCACACCTTGTTGATGGTCTCGGATGCCACGCCCATGGCGACCCCGCCCTCGGCCGCCGCCTGCCGCGAGGTGATCTGCCCCTGGCCCGCCTGCAAGACGTGGCCCATGACGACGTAGCCGACCTGGTCGGCCGGCACGCCGCCGTGCGCGAGCGCGCCGGCGATGGCCCTCCCGCCAAGCTGCATCGCGCTCAGTGGGGCGAGCCCACCACCGAACTTGCCAACGGGCGTGCGGGCATAGCCGACGACGACGACCTCGTTCACGACGGTCCTCCCTGGGAGATCAAGCCCCGGCGTACCGCCACGACGAGGCGCTCGCAGCCATCGTAGGGCCGCTCGGGGAGCAGGACCGAACCGGCCGGCCGGGGCCGGCGACCGCGGCTCAGCGCGTCGGGCCGGCCGGTGCCCCGAACGCCAGCAACGCCTCGAACGACGGGGCGTCCCCAGCACGCAACTGGGCCTGGACCCGGCGCATCACGTCGCCGACGGGCCACGACGACAGGGAGGTTGCGGTCGGCGTCTGGGGCGAGGTGGCGGTGAGGTCGTCCATGGGGCAAAGGTGCCCCGCCGCGTGCGGTTCGGCGAGCAGCTCGAGTGCGAACCGTGCGAACCCGAGTTCGCGCGGCGCGGGCGCGCGTCCAGGCGATCGCCCCGGCGGTTGGGACCGCCGCTGCGGACCCGGCAGGATGGGCGACAGCCGGAGCACCGGCGACGACGACGACCCCGAAGGAGCGCGCGCCATGCAGGTGACCCGCATCGACCAGATCGCGATCGCCGTTCCGGATCTCGACGAGGCGCTGGCCTTCTACGAGCGTGCGTTCGGCCTGACGCCCGACTCGCGCGAACGCGTCGACTCCGACGGGGTCGAGGAGGCGATGCTCGACGTCGGTGGCGTGTACCTGCAGCTGCTGCAGCCCACCCGCGACGACTCCCCGATCGCGAAGTTCCTGGCCAAGAACGGCCCGGGGCTGCACCACCTCGGCTTCGGGGTCGCCGACGTCGCCGACGCCCTCGATCATCTCCGCGACCAGGACGTCCGCCTCATCGACGAGGAGCCCCGACCCGGTGGCGGCGGCCACACGGTCGCGTTCGTGCACCCGAAGGGCACGGGCGGCGTCCTCGTCGAGCTCGTCGAGGACCACGGCGCCGCCTGACCGCCCGAGACCCCCTCGGGTAGCCTCGGCGCCCCGCTCCTTCGCACGCTCCCCACGACCTCGAGGTGCCCGATGGGCTTCTCCGACCGCCTGCGCGCCTGGTTCAAGGGCGAGTTGAGGCGTGCTGCGCCGAGCCCCAGCACGGACCGGTCGAGCCGCACGACCGTTCGTGAACTCGAGGCGTTCGTCGAGAGCCGGATCGGCGTCGAGGCCTACCTCGAGCCCCGGACGGCGATCTACTCGACCACGCTGCTGCTGGTCGCCGACGACGGCGAGTACCTGCGACGTCCGGTCCGCGACCGCGCCCACGCCGTCGAGTTCTGCGGGAAGACGAACATCCCGCTCTACGACGCGGCGAAGGTCGGCTATCCGCGCCGCATGAAGGACTACGACCGCGGCGTCCGCCCCCAACGCATCGACCTCGACGACCTGCCGCCGTGGCCGAGCGACGGGACCGACGAGAGCGGCCCGCCCGCGCCGCCGCCCGCCCCGCCACGCGACTGACGAGCCGAAAGCCGACCATGAGCCTGCCCGAGACCATGCGGGCTGCGCGCCTGCACCGCCCGCGCTCCGCCGAGCAGGCCGAGGACGTGCGCATCGACGAGGTGCCCCTGCCCCGGCCGGCGCACGGCGAGGTGCTGGTCCAGGTCAAGGCGTGCGGGGTCTGTGCCAGCGATCTCCACGTGGTCGCCGGCATCACGCCCCACGGCCCCCAACTGCCCCAGATCCTGGGCCACGAGCCGGCCGGCGTCGTCGCCGCGCTCGGCGACGGTGTGCGCGACTGGCAGGTCGGCGACCGCGTCGCCTGGGTCATGTCGCGCCCGTGCGGCGTCTGCGAGTACTGCCGACTCGGTCGCGAGAACCTGTGCGTGACGACGTCGGTCGCCGGCGTCGACCACGACGGCGTCCAGGCCGAGTACGCGGTGGCCGACGCCCGCTACCTCGTTCCCCTGCCGGCCGGGCTGCCCTTCGACCAGGCCGCGATCGTCACGGACGCGGTCGCGACCCCCTACCACGCCCTCAAGCGTGGCGGCGTCGGTGCGGACATGACGGTCGCCGTGTTCGGCCTCGGCGGGCTGGGGATGCACGCCGTCCTCCTGGCCAAGCTCGCGGGCGCAGCCGTCGTCGGGATCGACGTCTCCGAGGTCAACCTGCAGCGTGCGCTGGCGTGGGGCGCCGACGAGGTCGTCGACGCGTCCGAGGGATCGGTCGCCCGCCGCATCCGCGAACTCAGCGAGGGCGGCGTGGACCGCAGCTTCGAGTTCGTCGGGCTGCCCGAAACGGTGGACCAGGCGGTCAAGAGCCTGCGGCCCGGCGGTCGCGCCACGATCGTGGGGCTCGGGCCGCAGGCGATCCAGACGGTGCCGATCGCGCTGTTCGTGGCCCAGGAGACCGAACTGGTCGGCTCGTTCGGCTACACGCAGCAGGACCTCGGCGAGCTGTACGACCTGGTGGAATCGGGACGCCTCGACCTGACGCGGTCGGTCACCGACCGGCTCACGCTGGACGAGTTCCCCGACGCCCTGCGCCGGCTCGAGACCCGCGAGGGCAACCCCATCCGGATGGTCGTCACCCACGGCGACTGAGCCACCTCAGGACGCCGGGAGGCTCCCGGCCTCGGCCATCGCGATCGCCGCCGCCGCATCGAGGTCCAGCTCGATCCGCCAGGTGGTGTCGCCGTCGCTGCCGCGAAGGACCGGAACGCCGTCGCCCGTCTCCCAGGCCTGCAGCTGCGTGCCCGCCGGGACCTCGTCGACCCGGTAGGAGGCCACGTCGTCCGACGGGTTGGACGTCACGTCCTCGTCGTGCCAGCCGACGGTGCGCAGCCGGGTCCCCGAACCGTCCCACTCGAGCCAGGCGAGCGCGTCGCCGTCGGGAGACCACACGGGCAGTGGAGGCAGGTCGAGCGTGTCGGCGAGGTCGTCGGCGACCTGCAGGCGCCACGGGAACCAGTAGAGGTCGGTGACGGTGTCGCCGTCGACGGTGAGGTAGCGCAACTCGTAGCGGCTGCGACCGTCGCCAGCGGCCCGCGCCAACGCCAGGACCGTCTGCCGGTCGTGGTCGCCGGGCCGGACGGCGGCGTGGACCAGTTCCCCGTCGGCGTCGGGATCGGTGTGCGCGACCACGCGCTCCCCGCCGTCCGGCGAGGTCAGCACCAGCCGACCGTCGTCGATGCGGACGTCATGACCGGCCGTCGCCGTCGGTCCGCCGGCGGTGCCGGCACCCGGCTGCGCGCAGCCCTGCAACCCGAACACCACTGCCCCGGCCAGTGCGATCACGACCGGCCACCTGCGTCGCCCCACGTACGTGTCATTCCTCCCGGGGAGGTCCCGGGCCCTACCGACGGTGCGTGCGTCCCGCACGCTCACCGAAAAGGACGCAGAAGGCGACCCGGAAGTTGCAGGCGCTCGCCCACCGCACACGACGGCGCCCGACGCGAACCACGCCGGGCGCCGCTACGGACTCGGGCGTCCTACGACTCGGTGATCTCGATGGTCGAGATGACGACGTCGTCGACCGGCTTGTCGCGGGCGTCGGTCTGGGTGGTGGCGATGTCGTCGACGACGTCGAGGCCGTCGGTCGCCTTGCCGAACACGGTGTACGACGGGGGCAGGCCGACGTCCTGGTGGCAGACGAAGAACTGCGAGCCGTTGGTGTCGGGGCCGGCGTTCGCCATGGCGAGCGTGCCCATCCGGTAGCCGTGCTTGCGGGACGACTCCAGCTCGTCGCCGAACCGGTACCCCGGACCGCCGGTCCCGGTGCCGGTCGGGTCGCCGCCCTGGATCACGAACCCCTCGATGACGCGGTGGAAGATCACCCCGTCGTAGAACCCCTCGCGTGCGAGGAACACGAAGTTGTTCACCGTCTGCGGTGCGTCCTCGGGATACAGCTTGGCGGTGATGTCACCGCGGCTGGTCCGGATCGTCGCCGTATAGGTCTTCGAGGCGTCGATCGCCATCTCGGGCGGTGAACTCCACTGCTTTGCCACGGGGTCTCCTGCGTGCACGGGAACGGAAAGCCCCGAGCGTAGTGAACGCTCGCGGCATGGCCACCCGGCACTCAGCCCTGCTCGACCGTGAAGGAGACGATCCGCACCTCGTCGACGGGTCGATCGCCCGCTTCGGTGGGCTGACCCGCGATCTGGTCGACCACGTCCATGCCCTCGGCGACCGTGCCGACCACGATGTAGCTCGCGTCGGGGAGTCCGATCGGGTCGCCCTGCACGATGAAGAACTGCGACCCGGTCGAGTCCGGCGCGTCGGTGCGGGCCATCGCGACGGTGCCGCGTGGGTACTCGACCCCGCCGGTGGCGCCGGCGGCGAAGTCCTCGGCCGCCGAGGTCTCGTCGGGGATCGAGAACCCGGGGTAGGTCGGCGCTTCGGGGTCGAAGCCGGCCGCGGTGCAGTCCGCCTGGCCGCAGCCCGTCCCCGCGGGGTCGCCCGCCTGGATCACGAAACCGTCGATGACGCGGTGGAAGAGCACGCCGTCGTAGTACCCGTCCTCGGCCAGCCCGACGAGGTTGGCGACCGCCCCCGGGGCACCCTCGACGTCGAGGTCGATGGTGATGTTCCCGCAGGTGGTCGCCATCGTCGCGACGTAGTCGGCCTCGGGATCGAGGTCGACGGCCGGCGAGTCGTCGTAGTAGCGGGCGTCCACCTCGGGGGCGTCGTCGGCCGGTGGGCACGGTTCGACGTCGCTCGCCGCGGAGCCGTCCTCGTCGCCGTTGGGCGCCTCGACGTCGTCGATCTCGGGGACGGGATCATCGCCGCCGATGACGAGCCCGGCACCGACCAGGCCGACGACGAGGAACACGACGATGACGAGCACGGTGATGCGCGTCCGGCGTTCGCGGCGCCGCAGCGCGTCGGCCTGACGCCGGGAGCGTGCCTTGTCGAGCTGCTTCTGGTGCTGCCGCTTGCTCACCCTGTGCCTCGGAACGGAAACGCCGGCAGGCTACCCGCGCACCGGACCCCGGCCCCGCATCGGGTCACGCGAAGCCACGATTGGCGGCGTGCCGCCAGCAGTGCAGGTGCCAGTGCCGGCGATCCGCCACGTAGCCCTCGGGCCAGGCGACCACGTGGCCCTGGCCGGTCCGGATGGAGTTGCCGCAGTCGGGGCAGACGTAGTCCTTGCTGGCCTGGTAGGCCGGCACCCGCTGCACCTCGTAGCCGGTGAGTTGGGGCAGGAACGGATCGGGGCGGGGCGGGAAGTTCACCGTTCGACCCCGGTGAGCACGATCAAGAGCGCGAACCCGTCGTCGGTTCCCGTCCACCGTTCGCGGACGAGGTCGTACCCGGCGGCCGCGACCAGGCGACGCAGGGCGAGGACGACCACGGCGATGTCATCGAGGGCCCCGACCACGGGGAGAAAATCGGGAACGACGTCGATCGGGACGGCGACGTACGCCGCGGCCGCGAGCCCGTACAGCTTCGCACGGCGCGGCACCCGCGGGTCGCTCGAGAGGTCACGCAACAGCCGGAGGAGGTCGGGCAGCATGGCCACGGCCTCGCGCCACCGACCGCGTGGCAGCGGTCGGGCGGGCGCCAGACCCTGCTCGTCATCCGGCCCGCCGGGGACCGTTGACTCGACGGTGGTGGTCTCGCTCACACCTGCTTGGTACCTGCTCGTCAGTCGTAGACGTAGAACCCGCGCCCGACCTTGCGGCCGAGGAAGCCGGCGTCGACCATGTGCCGGAGCAGTGGGGCCGGTTCGTAGGACGGCTGGCGGTACTCGTCGCGGAGGCGCTGGATGATGGCCAGCGTGACATCGAGACCCACGACGTCCATCAGCTCGAACGGCCCCATCGGGTAGGCCGCGCCGAGCTTCATCGCCGTGTCGATCTCCTCGGCGGTCGCGTAGTGCGACTCGAGCATCTTGACGGCGTCGTTGAGATAGGGGAACAGCAGCGTGTTCACGATGAAGCCGGCCCGGTCGCCGCACAGCACGCCGACCTTGCCGATGCGGTCGACGAAGGCGCGGGCCTGTTCGACGACCTCGGGCTCGGTGCGCACCGTGGTCACGATCTCGACCAGCTTCATGATCGCGGCCGGGTTGAAGAAGTGCAGGCCGACGACACGGTCGGGCCGGTCGGTCACCATGGCACAGTCGATGACCGGCAGCGACGAGGTCGTCGTCGACAGCACCGTCTGTGGCTTGAGGACCGCCGCGAGCTCCGCGAACAGCTCGCGCTTGATGGCCAACTCCTCGGCCACGGCCTCGATCACGAGGTCGGCGTCGCCGAGGTCGAGCAGCTCCGAGGTCGGCCGGATCCGCTGCAGCGCGGCCACCATGTCCTCCTCGCTGAGCCGCTCCTTGTCCACCATCCGCTGCATGGACTTGGCGACGCTGGCGATCACGCCTTCGGCCTTCTCACGGCTGCGGCCCCGCACGACCACGTCGAACCCGGCCCGTGCGCACACCTCGACGATGCCGCTGGCCATGGTGCCGGTGCCGACCACGCCGATGGTCCGCCAGCCGGCGATCGAGGCCGGGTCGGCCGACTCGCGCACGTCGCTGTCCGGGACCGTCCTGGAGCTCCCCGGCTGCTCGTAGGTGTAGAAGCCGCGACCCGCCTTGCGGCCGGTGAACCCGGCGGCGGCCAGTTGCGACAGCAGCGGACGGGGTGCGAAGCGCGTGTCCTCGAACTGGGAGTGGATCGCTTCCATGATGCCGACGAAGGTGTCGATCCCGACCAGGTCGGTCAGCGAGATCGGGCCCATGGGCAGACCGGCGCCGAAGCGCATGGCGGCGTCGACGTCCTCCTTGGTCGCGTAGCCGCCCTCGACCATCCACACCGCCTGGTTGAGGTAGGGGAACAGCAACTGGTTCGCGATGAACCCCCGGCGGTCGCCCACGACCACCGGCGACTTGCCGATGGTCGCCGCGAAGTCGCTCGCCGTGGCGACCACGGCCTCGTCGGTGACGACCGTGCGCACCAGCTCGATCAACTTCATGACCGGCGCGGGGTTGAAGAAGTGGAAGCCGAGCACCCGGTTCGGACGGCGGGTGTGCACCGCGATGTCCATCACCGGCAACGACGAGGTGTTGGTGGCGATGATCGCGTCCGGACGCGCGACCTCGTCGATCCTGCGGAACGTGTCCTGCTTGACCTCGAGGACCTCGGGCACCGCCTCGATGATCAGGTCGCAGTCGTCGAGCGCCTCCCACTCCGTGTCGCCGTGGATGCGCGCGAGGACGGCGTCGCGCTCGGCAGCGTCCAGACGCCCCCGCTCGATCTGCCGGTCGAGCGAGGCCCGGATGCGGACGAACCCGCGATCGACCGCGCCCCCGTCGATGTCGACGAACGCGACCTCGAACCCGTTCCGCGCCACGATCTCGGCGATGCCGGAACCCATGGTTCCGCACCCCACGATGCCGACCTTCTGGATCTCCGCGACGATCTGGTCCGCCATGTCCCTGCCTCCTCGACCGGCCCACCCGGGCGTCCGCCGAGCCTAGGGAGTACGGGCGGCCAACTCCGAACCCGATCCGGGCCGATCGACTAGCCGAAGACACCGATCGACTGGCCGAAGACCCGGTGCCCCGCCAGCCAGGTGCCGTCCACCTCGACGGCGTCGAGCTCTCGTGCCGGGACCCGTGACACGTCCTGCGCGGTCACGACGAGGTCGGCGCGCTGCCCGACGGCGATGGTGCCCGCCTCGGACTCGTCGCCGGCCTGGAACGCCGTGCCCTGCGTGTAGGCACGGAGCGCCTCGTCGAGGTCGATCCGTTGCTCGGGCTGCAGCACCTCGTCGTCGTCCGAGCCCGCGTTGCCGACGGGGATCTGGCGGGTGACCGCCACGGCGATGCCGTCGAGCGGTTCGTGCGACGACACCGGCCAGTCGCTGCCGAACGAGATCGGCGCGCCGGCGCGCAGCAGGGCGCCGATCGGGTACTGCCACCGCGCGCGTTCCGGGCCGAGCCGCGGTTCGGTGAGCTCGCGCATGATCGCGTTCGGTTGGGCCCACAGGGGTTCGAAGTTGGCGATCACGCCCAGGGAACGGAAGCGCGACAGGTCGTCGGGGTGGACCAGGTGCGTGTGCGCGATGACGGGACGGCGGTCGCGCGGCCCGTTGCGCTGCGCGACGCGTTCGATCGCGTCGAGGGCGAGCCGGACGCCGGCATCACCGATCGCGTGCAGGTGGAGCTGGAACCCGGAGGCATCCATGGCCGTCGCCGCCGCAGCGAGTTCGTCGAGGTCCCAGTTCGCGATGCCGTGGTCGTGAACGTCCCCGCAGCCGTCGAGCGGCACGTAGGGGCCCAACAGGGCCGCGGTGCCGCCCTCGATGACGCCGTCGACGAAGAACTTCACGGTCGTCGCCGTCAGCCGGCCACCGGGGACGCCGTCGGCCAGGCGCCGTGCGGCGTCACCGGCCGCTTCGGCCCGCAGCGACTCGAACGCGGCGACCTGGTCGTCCCACGCGTCCACCTCGACCTTGCAGGCGAGGTCGAGGTCGGCGGTCAGCGCGCCGGCGTCGGCCACGCGACGGTAGGCGGCGAGCATCTCGGGCACGCACCACGCGTCCTGCCCGAACACCAGGCCGGCGGCCGCCATCCGCTGAAGGCCGACCTCCAGTCCCCGGGCCTGCTTGTCGACGCCGCGGGGCGGAATGACCGCGTCCAGCAGGTGCTCGGCCTCCTCGAGCAGGGTGCCGACGGGATGACCGTCGGCGTCCCGCACCACCGTGCCGCGCGGCGGGTCGTCGGTGGCGGCGGTGATGCCGGCGAGCTGCAAGGCCCGGGTGTTGGCCCACACCATGTGGTGGTCCGAGGACCACAGTGCGGCGGGCCGGTCCCCGACCACGGCGTCGAGCACCTCGGCGCGGCCGACGCCGCCGGGCAGGATCTCGGGCGGGTAGCCCCACCCGAGCACCCACGGCGTCGCCTCGGCGTCGGGATGTTCGGCGACGAACCGTTCCAGCCGCGCCAGGACCTCGTCGACGTCGCTGCTGTCCACCAGGTCACAGTCGAGGGTCTCCGCGCCGCCGTTGAGCGGATGCAGGTGCCCGTCCCGGAATCCGGGCAGCAGCGACTGTCCGCGCAGCGCCACCACCTCGGTGCCGGCGATCCTGCGCGCACGTGCCTCGTCGCCGAGGGCGACGATCCGTCCGTCCGCGACCGCCACGGCATCGGTGTGGGCGCCGGTGCCGGTCCAGATCGACGCCGAACGCGGGTCGTCGAGCACGAACAGCACCTCGGCGCGATCCCGGTCGCCCATTGCACCACCTCCTGGTCCGGCAGACGCTAGTTGCCGGGCCTAGTCTCGGCCGCAATCGAACTGGGAGCGACGCGATGGCCGCCCGCGCACCGAAGGTCATGGGGGTCGTCCTCGCGGGCGGCGAGGGGAAGCGGCTGCACCCGCTGACCCGCGACCGCGCCAAGCCGGCCGTGCCGTTCGGGGGGAACTACCGGCTGGTCGACTTCGCGTTGTCGAACCTGGTCAACTCCGGGTACCGCCGCATCGTGGTGCTGACGCAGTACAAGAGCCACAGCCTCGACACCCACCTGGCCAAGACGTGGCGGATGTCGCCGCTGCTCGGCAACTACGTCACCCCCGTGCCGGCCCAGATGCGCACCGGGAAGAGCTGGTTCTCCGGCTCGGCGGATGCGGTGTTCCAGAACCTCAACATCATCCGCGACGAGCGGCCGGACTACATCTGCGTCTTCGGCGCCGACAACCTCTACCGGATGGATGCCGCGCAGATGGTGCAGGCACACATCGACTCCGGCGCCGGCGCCACCGTCGCCGCGTTGCGGGTCCCGGTCGAGCAGGCCTTCGCCTTCGGCGTCATCGAACCGGGCGAAGGCGGCCGCATCCGTGCCTTCCACGAGAAGCCGGCGCACGCGGCCGGGCTGCCCGACGACCCGCACAGCGTCTACGCCTCCATGGGCAACTACGTGTTCACGACCGAAGCGCTGATCGACGCGCTGCGGCTGGACGCCGCCGACGAGGCGTCGACCCACGACATGGGCGGCGACATCATCACGATGATGGTCGAGCGTGGCGAGGCCGCGGTGCACGACTTCGTCAACGACAACGACGTGCCGGGCTCCACCGACCGCGACCGTGGCTACTGGCGGGACGTCGGGACCATCGACGCCTACCACAGCGCCCACATGGACCTGATCTCGGTCCATCCGATCTTCAATCTCTACAACCTCGACTGGCCGGTCTACACCTGGCACGACCCCCTTCCCCCCGCGAAGTTCGTGTTCGACACCGAGGACCGTCGCGGGACGGCGACCGATTCGATGGTGTGCTCGGGCGTGGTCGTTTCGGGCGGCACCGTGCGGGCCTCGGTGCTGTCCCCCGGGGTCCACGTGCACACCGGCGCCCTGGTCGAACGCTCGGTGCTCCTGCACGGGGTGGACGTCGGCCGCGGCGCCGTGGTCCGCAATGCCATCATCGACAAGAACGTCGTGATCCCGCCCGGCACCCGGATCGGCGTCGACCCGGCGCAGGACCGCGCCCGGTTCGACGTCTCCGAGGGCGGCATCGTCGTGATCGGCAAGGAGGACCGCATCGAACCGCCGGACCCGGACACCGCGGCCACGGGCGGTGCCGAATGAGCGTCGCGCCGCGGGTCGGCCTGCTGACCAAGGAATACCCACCCGAGGTCTACGGAGGCGCGGGCGTCCACGTCGCCGAACTCGCCAGGGCGCTGGCCGGACGCGTCGCGCTCGAGGTCCACTGCTTCGGGGCGCCACGCAGGGACCCGCTGGTGGCGGCCACCTACCGCGAGTGGGACGCGCTGGCGGGTGAGGCGCCGGAGCTGGCGGCACTGCGCACGATGTCGGCCGACCTCGCGATCACCGCCGGCGTGGCGGGCGTCGACCTCGCGCACAGCCACACCTGGTACGCCAACCTCGCGGGCCACCTCGCCAAGCTGGTGCACGACATCCCCCACGTCGTCACCACCCACAGCCTCGAGCCGCTGCGTCCGTGGAAACGCGAGCAGCTCGGTGGTGGCTATGCGTTGTCGAGTTTCTGCGAACGAACGGCGCTCGAGTCGGCCGATGCGGTCATCGCCGTCTCGCACGGCATGCGCGACGACGTTCTCGCCTGCTACCCCGCGATCGACCCGCAGCGGGTGGTCGTGATCCACAACGGCGTCGATCCCCAGGGCTGGCATCCGGTCGAGGGCACCGGCACGTTGCACGACCACGGCATCGACCCGTCCCGCCCGTATGCGGTGTTCGTGGGACGGATCACGCGCCAGAAGGGCGTGACCCACCTGCTGGACGTCGCCGAGCGCCTCCCCGCCGGCAGCCAGCTCGTGCTGTGCGCCGGCGCACCCGACACGCCGCAGATCGCCGAGGAGTTCCGTACCCGGGTCGCGGAGTTGGCGGACGCGCCGGTCGACGTGGTGTGGATCGAACAGATGCTGCCCCGCGAGCAGCTGCTGGAGGTGCTCAGCCACGCCGCCGTGTTCGTGTGCCCGTCGATCTACGAGCCGTTCGGGATCGTCAACCTCGAAGCCATGGCGTGCGGGCTGCCGGTCGTGGCGAGCGCCGTCGGCGGCATCCCCGAGATCGTGGTGCCGGGCGAGACGGGCTGGCTGGTCGGGTTCGAACCCGGGGACGACGAACTCGGCAGCCCCGCCGATCCCGGGTCGTTCGCGGACGAACTCGCCGACCGCGTGGTCGCCGTGCTCGACGACCCCGACGCGGCCGCAACGATGGGACGCGCCGGGCGGGCGCGCGTCGAGGAGCGGTTCAGCTGGGACGCCATCGCCGCCGAGACCGCCACCCTGTACCGCTCGCTGACCGGCTGAGCAGCTCCGTCAGGCCTGCAAGGTGGCCAGCTTCTCGGCGAGCTCGGGCGGCGGGGGGATCGGACGGCCGGCGGGGTTGGTGGCGGTGGAGCGCACCTCGGCCTCGGCCACGATCTGGCCGGTCTCGTCGACGATCTGCTGTGCCCACCACGACGACGCCCGTCGCAGCTCCTCGACCCAGGTCCGCACCGTGAGGGTCTGTCCGGCGTGGGCGGGCCGGCGGAAGTGGATACGCAACTCGACCACGACCAGGTGCACGCCCCTCGCGGCCAGCACGCCGGGACCGAACCCGAGTCCGTCGAGCAGCTCGATACGGGCCGTCTCGAAGTAGTTGGCATAGACACCGTGGTTGACGTGCCCGTTCGGGTCGAGCTCGTGGAACCGGACCCGGATGGTGGTGGTCGTGCTCACGAGGGCGCCACCGACGGCTCGAGGCGGACGACGACCGACTTCGAGGTCGGCGTGTTGCTGCGACGGGCGGTCGAGTCGAGCGGCACGAGCACGTTGGTCTCCGGGAAGTAGGCGGCGGCACAGCCACGCGCGGTCGGGAACGCCACCGTCCGGAACGCCTCGGCGCGGCGGTCGACGCCGTCCTCCCACTCGCTGACGAGGTCGACCGTGTCGCCGTCGGCCAGGCCGAGCCCGGTGAGGTCGTCGGGGTGGACGAACACGACCCGACGGCCCTGCGTGATCCCGCGGTAGCGATCGTCGAGACCATAGATGGTCGTGTTGTACTGGTCGTGACTGCGGATGGTCTGCAGCAGCAACCGACCGGGAGGCACCCGGAGCACCTCGAGCTCGTTGACGCTGAACTGCGCCCGGCCCGTGTCGGTCGCCAACTCGTCGGCGGCGTCGCGCGCCGCGTTCGGGAGCAGGAAGCCGCCGAGGTCGCGCAGCCGCCGGTTGAAGTCGGCGAAACCGGGCACGACGTTGGCGATGTGGTCGCGGATCCGGTCGTAGTCGTCGGCCATGCCGGCCCAGTCGATCCCTGGGCCGTCCGCGCCCAGGGTCGCCCGGGCGATGCCGGTGAGGATGGCCACCTCGGACCGCAGGTGTTCCGACGCCGGCGCGAGCACCCCACGGGAGGCGTGCACCAGGCTCATCGAGTCCTCGACCGTGACCAACTGGGGTCCGGCAGCGCGGGCGTCGCGTTCGGGGCGGCTCAGGGTCGGCAGGATCAGTGCCTCGCGGCCGACGACGGCGTGCGAGCGGTTGAGCTTGGTCGACACCTGCACCGTCAGCTGCGCGTTGGCCATGGCGGCTTCCGTCGTCGCCGTGTCCGGGGAGGCGCCGACGAAGTTGCCGCCGACGGCGAGGAACACCTTCGCGCGGCCGTCACGCAGCGCGCGGATCGCCTCGACCACGTCGACGCCGTGCCGGCGGGGCGGCTCGAAACCGAACTCGTCACGAAGGGCGTCGAGGAAGTCGTCGCCCGGCTGCTCGTGGATGCCCATCGTGCGGTCGCCCTGCACGTTGGAGTGGCCGCGCACCGGGCAGACGCCGGTGCCGGGACGCCCGAGGTTGCCGCGCAGAAGCAGGAAGTTGACGATCTCCCGGATGGTGTCCACGGCGTTGCGGTGCTGGGTGAGACCCATCGCCCAGCACACGACGATCCGCTGCGCCCGCAGCACGTCGGCGAGGGTGGCCGCGATCTCGTCGCGGGTCAGTCCTGTCGCCGCGTCGACGTCACGCCAGTCGACCTGCCGCGCAGCCTCGGCGAACGCCTCGAACCCCGAGGTCCGGGCCGCGATGAAGTGGTGGTCGAGCACCGTGCCCGGTGCATCCTCCTCGGCCTGGAGCAGGCCGGCGTTGAGCGCCTTGAACAGCGCGAGGTCGCCGTTGAGGCGGATCTTGAGGTAGCGGTCGGTGATCGCCGTACCGCGTCCCGCCAGGCCCCGGGCCGTCTGGGGGTTGTCGAAGCGGAGCAACCCCGCCTCGGGCAGGGGGTTGACCGTGATGACCCGCGCACCGTTTCGCTTCGCCGTCTCGAGCGTGGACAACATCCGCGGATGGTTGGTCCCCGGGTTCTGACCGACGACGAAGATGAGGTCGGTGTCCTCGAGGTCGGACAACTGCACGGTGCCCTTGCCGACCCCGATGGTCTCGGTCAGCGCCGCCCCCGACGACTCGTGACACAGGTTGGAGCAGTCGGGCAGGTTGTTGGTACCGAATGCCCGCACGAACAGCTGGTAGACGAAGGCGGCCTCGTTCGAGGTCCGGCCCGAGGTGTAGAACACGGCTTCATCGGGTGACGCGAGCGAACGGAGGTGGGACGCGACCAGGGTGAAGGCGTCGTCCCAGCCGATCGGTTCGTAGTGGTCGCTGCCGTTGCGCTTGACCATCGGCTCGGTCAGTCGACCCTGCTGTCCGAGCCAGTGCTCGGAACGCTGGCGCAGGTCGCTGACGGCGTGCTCGGCGAAGAAGCCGCGGTCGACGCGTCGGACCGTGGCCTCGGCCGCCACGGCCTTGACCCCGTTCTCGCAGAACTCGGCCAGGTGCCGCCGGTCGGCTTCCGGCCAGGCGCAGCCCGGGCAGTCGAAGCCGTCGTGCTGGTTGAGCTTCGGCAGCGTCTGCAGGCTGCGACGCACGCCCATCTGCTCGGCGGCGTGCCGGAGGGACCACGCCACGGCCGGCAGACCCGCAGCAGCCCGCTCGGGTGGGCCGACCTCGAGGTGTTCGTCGCCCTGGTCCTCGACCGGTGGTCGCCGTGGCATGGTCCGCTCCTCGCCCTCGGACCGGCAGTGTTCCCCGTCGCCGACCCGGTTGCACACCGGCCGTCACCGAAAGGCCGTCTACGGTCACCGCGGACACGGCGAGGAGACGACCATGGGACGCGTGCTGATCACCGGGGCCGCCGGACGGATCGGCGGGTACCTGCGGGCGGGGCTGCCCGGCCTCGGGTGGCACCTGCGCCTGCTCGACGTCGAGCCGATTGCCGACCGGCACGCCGACGAGGAGACCGTCGTCGGATCGGTGCTCGATGCCGGGACGATCCGGGACGCCTGCGACGGTGTCGATGCGGTGGTGCACCTGGCGGCCACGACGGGACGCTCGATGGACTGGGAGGCGGCCAGCGACGACATCGCCGCCACCCGCGGCGTCCTCGAAGCGGCCCGGTGCGCCGGCATCACGCGGGTGGTGTACGCCTCGTCGAACCACGCGGTCGGGTTCCAGCCGCGCGGCGAACGGCCCGCGCCCGACTGGTCCTATCCGCGACCCGACACCTTCTACGGGGTCGCCAAGGTCGCCTCCGAGGCGTTGGGGTCGCTGTACGTGGACCGCTACGGCATGCACGTGGTGTGCCTGCGGATCGGCACCTGCCGGGAGCGGCCGAACAACGTCCGGTCGTTGTCGACCTGGCTGTCGCCGGCGGACGCGGCGCGGCTGGTCGGCGCCGCGTTGACGGCCCCGTCGCCCGGTTTCCGCGTCGTATGGGGCGTCTCCGCGAACACGCGCAACTGGTGGTCCCTCGACGGGGCGCGTGAGCTGGGCTACCAGCCCCAGGACGATGCCGAGGCGTACGCGGACGAGGTCCTGCGGGAGGCGACGCCGTCCGACCCCGAGGATCCCGAGCACCGACTCGTCGGGGGCGGCTTCACGCGCTGACCCCGGGCGCGCCCGCGTGCGGCGGCAGGGTCATGTCGCAAATCTGCTGGACCGCGCCGTCCGGACCGAGCATCCTGCCCGCATGTACCAAGACCTGGAACGCTGCGTGCGGGCCGTGCAGTCCAAGGACGCACGGTTCGACGGCTGGTTCTTCAGCGCCGTGCTCACGACCGGTATCTACTGCCGGCCGAGTTGCCCGGTGGTCCCGCCGAAGCCGCACAACATGCGCTTCTTCCCGACCGCGGCGGCGGCGCAGCAGGCCGGGTTCCGGGCGTGCAAGCGGTGCCGGCCGGACGCGAGTCCGGGCTCGCCGGAATGGGACCATCGAGCGGACGTGGTGGCACGGGCCATGCGCCTGATCGGGGACGGCACCGTCGACCGCGAGGGGGTGTCGGGACTCGCGGCACGTCTCGGGTACAGCCCCCGCCAGCTGCAGCGCCACCTGCGCGACGAGGTGGGGACGGGGCCGCTGGCACTCGCGCGGGCGCAGCGGGCACAGACCGCCCGGCTGTTGATCGAAACGACCGATCTGGCCCTGACCGAGGTCGCCTACGCCGCCGGCTTCGGCAGCGTGCGGGCGTTCAACGACGTCGTCCGGACGGTCTTCGCCACCACGCCTCGCGATCTGCGACGCCGGGCGCGGGGCGGCGCGGCGAGCGCCGGGACGGGCACGGTGACGCTGCGGCTGCCCTTCCGACGGCCCCTGTGCCCCGACAACCTGTTCGGACACCTCGTGGCCACGGCCGTGCCCGGCGTCGAGGAATGGCGCGACGGGGCGTACCGGCGCACCCTGCGGCTGCCCCACGGCAGCGGAATCGTCGCCCTCCGCCCCGAGAACGACCACGTCGCCTGCGACCTGCGCCTGACCGACCTGCGCGACCTCGGCACCGCCATCGCGCGCAGCCGGCGGCTGCTCGACCTCGACGCCGATCCCGTCGCCGTGGACGACCTGCTCGCGGCCGACCCCGTCCTGGCGCCACTCGTCCGCGCCGCCCCCGGCCGGCGGGTCCCACGCGCCGTCGACGCCGAGGAACTGGCCGTCCGCGCCGTGCTCGGGCAACAGGTGTCGACGGCCGCGGCCGCCACCCATGCCGGACGGCTCGCCGCCGCGCTGGGTGAGACGGTCGAGGATCCCGACGGTGGCCTGCACCGCCTCTTCCCGTCCGTGGCGGCCCTGGCCGATGCCGATCCGTCGCTGCTGCGGTTGCCCGCCAGCCGCGTGCGGGCGCTGCAGGGACTGGTGGAGGCCCTGGCAGGCGGCACGATCGACCTCGGTGCCGGGGCGGATCGCGCGGAGGCGAGGTCCCGGCTGCACGCCCTGCCGGGCCTGGGTCCCTGGACCGTCGAGGTGATCGCCATGCGCGGCCTCGGCGATCCCGACGCGTTCCTCCCGGGTGACCTGGGCGTCCGGGCCGCAGCGGAACACCTCGGCCTGCCGACCACGCCCGGCGCGCTGGTCGCCCGTGCCGAGGCGTGGCGCCCGTGGCGCGCCTACGCCGTCCAGTACCTGTGGGCGACGGGCGACCACGCCGTCAACCGTCTGCCCCGCACCGCCGCCTGACCGCTTCCGAAGGAGACGCCCCCATGCACCACGGCATCGTCGACAGTCCGCTCGGCCCGATCACGCTGGTGCGCGACGGCCGTGCCCTGGTGGGCTGCTACCTCGAGCCGCAGCGGCACCGGCCCGAGCAGGAAGGCTTCGGGCCGCGGGAGGACGGCGCCTTCGCCGACGTGGCAGAGCAGTTGGCAGCGTACTTCGCCGGCGACCGCCGGACGTTCGAGCTCGCGTTGTCCTTCGCACGTGGGACGGCGTTCCAGCAGCAGGTGTGGCGGGCCCTGTGCGACATCCCGTACGGCGAGACGATCTCGTACGGCGAGCTCGCGACGCGCATCGGCCAACCGACCGCCTCGCGGGCGGTCGGACTCGCGAACGGACGCAACCCGTTGGGCATCATCGTCCCCTGTCACCGGGTGGTCGGCGCGAACGGCACGCTCACGGGGTACGGCGGTGGCCTCGAGCGCAAGCAGCAGCTACTGGACCTCGAACGCGGCCACGCGCAGCTCTCGCTGGTCTGATCAGGCGACGCGCTCGAACAGGGCGGCCATGCCCTGACCGCCGCCGATGCACATGGTCTCGAGCGCGTACCGGCCGTGGCGGCGGTCGAGCTCGCGCAGCATGGTGGTCGGCGTGCGGACGTGTCGGGGGCTCAGTAGGGCAGCCACCAGTCCTTGCTGGCCTGGTCGAAGTCCCAGTGGACGTGCTTGGTCTCGAGGAAGGTCTCGAGGCCCTCGGGTCCGAGTTCGCGGCCGCCGCCGGTCATCTTCGTGCCCCCGAACGGGCCAGCGTAGTTGTCGGTGAGTGGATCGTTGATCCAGACGGTGCCCGCCTTCACCCGCTCGTAGAAGCGCTTGATCAGCAGGGGATCCGACGACCGCAACGTGGCTCCCAGTCCCATCTCCGAGGCGTTGACGCGCTCGATCGCCGCGTCGAAGTCGTCGTAGCTCGCCACCGGGATCGTGGGGCCGAAGGTCTCCTCGGTCATGATCACCATGTCGTCGTCGACGTCGACGAGCACGGTCGGCTCGTAGAACCACCCCTGCCGGTCGGGACGGACCCCGCCCGTCAGCACACGGGCGCCGCGGTCGAGGGCGTCGCGGACGTGGGCGTCGACCTTGTCCCGGAACCGGTCGTCGGCGAGCGGCCCGATGTCGGTGCCCTCCTCCAGCCCGTGCCCGAGGCGGAGGCCGGAAACCTTGGCGCTGAGCGCTTCGGCGAAGTCGTCGCGCATCCCCTGGGGGACGAAGATGCGCTCGGAGGACGTGCAGACCTGCCCGGCGTTGAGCAGGGCCGAGTACGCCAGCGCGTCGACTGCCGTGTCGAGTTCGGCGTCTGGCGCGACCACGAAGGCGTCCTTGCCGCCGAGTTCGAGGTGCAGGTGTTTCATCATCGGTGCGGCGACCGAGGCGATGCGCTGCCCGGTCGCGACCGAGCCCGTCATCGCGATCACCCGGACGTCGGGATGCGCCACCAGCGCCTCGCCGGCGTCCGTGCCGTAGCCCGTGACGACGTTCACGACGCCGGGCGGGAAGTGGTCGAAGCAGCGCTCGATCCACTCGAGCGTGACCAGCGAGGTCAGCTCGGACGGCTTGACCACGACGGTGTTGCCGGCCGCGAGCGCCGGCGCCAGCTTCCACGACAACAGCAGCAGCGGATAGTTCCACGGCACGATGGCACCGACGACCCCATACGGCTCCTTGAGCACCAGGTTGAGCTGCGTCCGGGGCTCCGCGGACGGCACGACCCGCCCCACGCCGTTGCGGCCGAGTTCGGCGTAGTAGCGCAGCGACGTCAGCGCCCACTCGGCCTCCTCCTCCTGCTCCGGTCGCGCCTTGCCCTGCTCGCGGGTGAGCAGTTCGACCAGCTCGCCGTGGTGTGCCATCGACTTCGCGTAGGCCTCGTGCAGCAGCTCGGCCCGGTCGTTGGCGGCGGTGTAGCGCCAGTCGTCCGCCGCATCGCGCGCCGCGGCGACGGCCTGCGCGACCTCGGCCGCGCCGCCGGCCGGGACCCGGCCGATGACCTCCTCGGTGGCAGGGTCGCGGCTGTCGATCCAGCCGGCGTCGGGGGCGGTCACGTGCTGGCCGCCGATCCACATGGCGCGGTCGTTCATCTGGCTGCGTCGCCTTCTCCGGCCCGACGGCCGGGGTCGGGTGCTCAGTCGGAGGTCGGGAAGTGCAGGCTGGTACGCGTGTCCTGCACCGGCCAGCGGGCCGTGACCACCTTGCCGCGGGTGTAGAAGTGCACGCCCTCGGCGCCGTGGACGTGCGTGTCGCCGAACAGCGAGTCCTTCCAGCCGCCGAAGCTGTAGTACGCCATCGGGACCGGGATGGGCACGTTGATGCCGACCATGCCGACCTCGATCTCGTGCTGGAATCGCCGCGCCTGGGTCCCCGAGTCGGTGAACACCGCGGTGCCGTTGCCGTAGGGGTTGGCGTTGACGAGGTCGATCGCCGCGCCGTGGTCGTCGACGCGCACCACCGACAGCACCGGCCCGAAGATCTCGTCGCGGTAGACGGTCATCTCCGGGCGCACGTGGTCGAGCAGGCACGGACCGAGCCAGAAGCCGTCCTCGGCTCCCGGCACCGTCAGGCCGCGCCCGTCGACGACGACCTCGGCGCCCTCCTCGGTGCCGGTGGCGACGTAGGAGGCGACGCGGTCGCGGTGTTCGCGCGTCACCAGCGGACCCATCTCGGCGTCCGGGTCCGTGCCGGGCCCGACCCGCAGTCCCTCCATGCGCTTGGCGATCGCGGGGACGAGGCGGTCGGCGACGTCGCCGACGGCGACCACCGCCGAGATCGCCATGCACCGCTCCCCCGCCGATCCGTAGGCCGCGGAGACCGCGGCGTCGGCGGCGAGGTCGATGTCGGCATCGGGCAGCACGACCATGTGGTTCTTCGCGCCGCCGAGGGCCTGGACGCGCTTGCCGTGCTGGGTCGCGGTGGTGAACACGTGGCGGGCGATGGGGGTCGAGCCCACGAACGAGACCGCCGCGACACCCGGGTGGGTCAGCAGCGCGTCGACGGCCTCACGGTCGCCGTGCAGGACGTTGAACACCCCGTCGGGCAGCCCGGCCCGCGCCCACAGCTCCGCCAGCGCGACCGCGACCGACGGGTCCTTCTCGCTCGGTTTGAGCACGAAGGTGTTCCCACAGGCGATCGCGACCGGGAACATCCACATCGGGACCATCGCGGGGAAGTTGAACGGGGTGATCCCGGCCACGACCCCCAGCGGCTGGCGCAACGAGTAGCTGTCCACCCCGGTCGAGACGTTCTCCGAGTAGCCGCCCTTGAGCAGTTGCGGAATGCCGCAGGCGAACTCGACCACCTCGAGGCCCCGCTGCACCTCGCCCACCGCGTCGTCGTGGACCTTGCCGTGCTCCTCGACGATCAGCGCGGCCAGTTCGTCACGTCGCGCCGCCACCAGTTCGCGGAAGGCGAACAGCACGCGGGTGCGCTGCGCGAGCGTGCTCTCGCGCCAGCCGACGAAGGCGTCACGGGCGACGCCGACGACCGCGTCGACGGTCGCCGCGTCGGCCAGCGGCACCTGGCGGACGACCCGTCCCGACGCGGGGTCGAAGATCTCCCCGCGTCGGGCGGTGTCGTCGGCCAGCGGCTGACCACCGACGTGGTGGGACAGCAGCGGGGTCATCGACTACCCCTGCGCCCGGGTGAACAGGTCGGTGTAGAGCACCTCGGCGTCGCCGGTGTTCTCGAGGAAGTACAGGTTCTCGCGCACGTCCTCGTCCGGGTAGATCGCCGGGTTCTCGCTCACCTCCTCGTCGATGAACTCGGTGGCGGCCTCGTTCGGCGAGGCGTAGTAGGTCCAGTTGGTGAGCTGGGCCCCGTTCTCGGCGTCGAGGATGAAGTTGATGAACGTGTGCGCCGTGCACGGGCTGTTGGTCGAGTTGAGGATCGCCATGTTGTCGGTCCAGATCGTGGCGCCCTCCTCGGGGATCAGGTAGGCGTAGTTCTCGTCGCCGAAGTTGTCGAGGAAGTTGCCGCTGTAGCCCTGCGCCACGTCGGTCTCGCCGCTCATGAGCAACTCGGTGAACTGGTCCGAGGTGAAGGTGACGATCCGGTCGTTCTGAGCGATCAGGTCGGCGGCCTCCTCGAGCTGGCCCTCGTCGGTGGTATTGGGATCGTGGCCGAGGTAGTACAGCGCGGCGGCCATGGCCTCACGCGGGTCGTCGAGCATGGAGATGTTGAGCCCGTCACGCAGCTCTTCGTCGAACAGCCAGCCCCACGTCGGCTCGGGGTCGTCACCGACGACGTCGAGGTTCACGCCGAGCCCGGTCGTGCCCCATTGGTAGGGCATGGAGTACGCCAGGTCGGGGTCGTAGGGCGGCGTCGTGAACTCCTCGGCGACGTTGGACGCGTTGGGGATCGCCTCGTGGTCGAGCGGGAGCAGCAGCCCCTCCTCGATCATGATCGCGACCATGTAGTCGGACGGGACGATGACGTCGTACTCGGCGCCGCCGGCGCGGATCTGGGCGAGCAGGGCCTCGTTGGACGTGAAGGTGTCCTCGGTGGCACTGACGCCGTACTCCTCACCGAACGCGGCCAGCAGGTCGGGGTCCATGTACTCGGACCAGTTGTAGAGCAGCAGGTCGCCGTCCACCTCGTCGATCTCGCACGCCACCGCCTCGGCGTCGCCGCCGTCGCCGGCGGCGGTCTCGGTTCCCTCGGGCGTGCCGTCCGCCGTGTCCTCGCCGACCTCGCGGCCACAGGCCGCCAGTGCGAGCACGCCGACCAGCAGCGCCGCCGTCATGCGGTACCTCATCCTCGTCCCTTTTCGTCGTCGAACATCGTCTCGAACTCGTGTCTGACCGCGCAGCGTGGCCGCTGGGGCCTATCCCCCCGAACCCTCGCGCCGGCGCGACACCGCCAGCGACAACAGCACCAACCCGATCGATCCGAGCAGCATCAGGACCGACACGGCGTTGATCAGCGGCGTCACCCCGCGCCGCAGCGAACCGAAGACGTACACCGGCAGCGTGGTCGAGCCGGCGCCACTGACGAACTCGGTGATGACCACGTCGTCCAGCGACAGGGTCAGCGCGAGCAGCGCTCCACCGGCAACCCCCGGCGCGATCAGCGGCAGGGTGACCCGCCGGAACGCCTGCCACCGGTTGGCGTACAGGTCGGCCGCCGCCTCCTCGAGGGCCCCGTCCAGTCCGGCGAGGCGGGCACGCACCACGAGGGCGACGAACGAGATGTTGAACGCGATGTGCGCCAGCATGATCGTGCCGATGCCCCGGCTGAACTGGATGCCGGTGGCGAGAAAGATCAGGTCGAAGGCCTGCACGAAGAACAGCAGCAGCATCACGGCCATCGTGATGTCGGGGATGATCACCGGCAGGTACAGCAGGCCGTCGAAGGCCCGCTGGCCGCGGTAGCGGAAGCGTTCCATGGACAGCCCCGCGGCCGTGCCCAGGATGGTGGCGACCACGGTGGACACCAGGGCCACCCGGATCGAGTTCCACAAGGCGTCCAGCACGCGGGCGTTGCCGAACATCTCGCCGTACCAGCGCAGCGACGGCTCGGTCCAGATCCCGACCCGCTGGTTGTCGTTGAACGAATAGACGATCAGCACCAGGATCGGCAGGTACAGGAACGCGAACACGAGCCAGGCGTTGCCGGCCAGCAGCCGGTCCACCGCCTTCTTGGGGCGTGCCAGCGAGTCCTCGGCGACGTCGGCGCCGCCGCTGCCGGGCATCTCCAGGACGCTCATCGGCGTTCCTCCGCACGTGACCGGGTCACAGGTTCTTCCCTCCGCTGCGGAAGTACGCGGTGGCGGCGACCATCATGAGCACGAGGATCGTCACCGACAGCGCGGAACCGAACGGCCAGTCGCTGGCGGTGCCGATGAACTGCCGGGCGATGTAGCTGCCGAGCATGGTCGAACCGCGTCCCCCGAGGATCTCGGGGGTGACGTAGGCGCCGAAGGACGGGATGAACACCAGGATCGAGCCGGCGATGACGCCCGGGCGCGACAGCGGCCAGGTCACCTTCCAGAACGCCTGCCATCCGCTGGCGTACAGGTCACGCGCCGCCTCGACCAGCGAGTGGTCGAGCCGCTCGATGGCGGCATAGAGGGGCAGGATCATGAAGGGCAGGTAGCCGTACACCAGCCCGATCAGGACGCCGGTCGGGGTGAACAGCAGTTGCGCGTCGGTGAACCCGATGGCGTGCAGCAGCCGGGTGAACGGTCCGTCGCCGCCGAGAAGCATCCGCCAGGCGTAGGTCCGTACCAGGAAGTTCGACCAGAAGGGGATCATGACCAGCACGAGCAGCACGGCCCGGCTGCGTGCGGGTCGCGTCGCCAGGTAGTAGGCGAACGGATAGGCGACCAACAGGCACACCAGGGTCGTCACGGTCGCGATCCACAACGAGCGCCACGCGATGGTGAGGACCAGCGAATCGGTCATCCGGGCGTAGGAGTCGAGGTTCCACCCGGCCAGGACGGTCGCGCCGCGGACCGACCGGCTCGCGAAGGAGTAGACGATGACGATCAGCAGCGGCGTGGCGAAGAAGGCGACGAGGTAGGCGTAGCTCGGCAGGCCGATGAGGAAGCCGCGTCGCGACTCGGCCCGCTCGGCGTCGTGTTCGAGCCCGGGACCGGCCGGCGCCGCCGGCTCGGTGAGCTCCGGCTGGACGTCGGGCGGTGGGACGGTCGTGGACATCCGGCGCTCCTAGTCGTCGAGCACCGAGGCGCTGGAGGGCATCCATCGCACCCGCACGCGGTCACCCTGCGCGAAGTGCTCGATACCCGGCGCGTTGCCCTGCCGCACGCGGATGCGCAGGTCCGGGTCGCCGTCGGCCACGACCTCGTAGGAGGTGGCATTGCCCAGGAACGTCAGCCGGTCCACGCGCCCGTGCACCGCGTCGAGCGCGGGGTCACGCTCGTGGTCGGGGTGGCGCAGCCCGAGCTGTTCGGGCCGGATCGCGACCGTGACCGCCGTGCCGGCCGCCGCGTCGCTGTCGACACGGATGGTGCTGCCGTCGCCCAGCCGGGCCGTCCGCGCATCCAGCACGGTCGCGGCCAACAGGTTGGTGTCCCCGATGAAGTCCGCGACGAAGCGGGTACGCGGCCGGTCGTAGATCTCCTTCGGTGCGCCCACCTGCAGCAGCTGCCCGCCCTCCATGACCGCGATGCGGTCGGACATGGTCAGCGCCTCCTCCTGGTCGTGGGTGACGTAGACGAACGTGATGCCGACCCGCTCCTGCAACTGCTTGAGTTCGAGTTGCATGGCCTGGCGCAACTTGAGGTCGAGCGCCCCCAATGGTTCGTCGAGCAGCAGCACCTTCGGGTGGTTCACGAGCGCCCGCGCCAGCGCGACACGCTGCTGCTGACCGCCGGAGAGCTGCTTCGGCTTCCGCTGCTCACGGCCCTGCAGCTGCACCAGGTCGATGACCTCGGCGACCCGACGCGAGACCTCGCTCTTGTCCACGTCCTGCATCTGCAGACCGAATGCGATGTTCTGCGCCACCGTCATGTGGGGGAACAACGCATAGGACTGGAACACGGTGTTGACCGGGCGCTTGTTGGGCGGTTCCAGGCCGACCTCGTCCCCGAAGATGCGGATGCTCCCCGCGGTCGGGTACTCGAAGCCGGCGATCATCCGCAGGGTCGTGGTCTTGCCGCAGCCCGAGGGGCCGAGCAGGGAGAAGAACTCGCCGTCGGCGATGTCGAGGTCGATGGCCTTCACGGCGGTGACGGGGTCGGCGCCCTTCGGACCGGGGAACCGCTTGGTGACCCCGTGCAGGGCGACCGCGACGTCCGCGGCCGGGTCGCCGGGGCTCGCCGGCGAGGTAGGACGACCGGCGTCCAGCGAGACGTCAGACACGACGGTCCTTTCGTGCGGGTCCGGAGGAGGTGCGCAGCATGCCGGTCACGAGTCGAAACCGATGCCGAAACGGTCGAGCAGTCCCAGCCACGGTCCGCGGCGGCCGTCGCGGGCGTCGGCGCGCGCGATCGCCCGTCGCGTCATCTGCACGCCCGCCCACCGCAACGGTTCGGGCGGAAACGGGAAGGGATGCGTACTCGTGAAGCGCAACTGCAGCAGCGGGGAGTCGGGCGCCAGCAGCTTGTCGGTGAGCACCCGACCGGCGAACCGGCTCGCCGCGACGCCCAGTCCGGTGTAGCCGAGCGCGTAGACGACCCGACCGCCCAGCGCGTCGCCGAACGTGGCCGTGAACCTGGTCGTGGTCGCGATCGGACCGCCCCACCAGCGCTCGAAGCGCACGTCGGCGAGTTGGGGGAAGGTGGCCCGGAAATGGCGGGCGAGCAGGTCGTAGGTCGCCCGCCGGTGGTCGTTGCGGGGACCGACGCTGCTCCCGAAGCGGTAGATGGCGTCGTAGCCGCCCCACAGGATCCGGTCGTCGTCGGTGAGGCGGTAGTAGTGGAACTGGTTGCCGGCATCGGCGACGCCCTGGCGGCGTTTCCAGCCGATCCGTGCCAGCTGTTCGGCGTTCAGCGGCTCGGTCAGCAGGACGTAGTCGTAGACCGGGACGAAGTGGCGGGCCGTGCGTCGCAGGAGTCGATGGCTGTAGGCGTTGGTGGCCAGCACGACCCGGTCGGCACGGACGCTTCCCTGGGCCGTCCGCACGATCGCGCCGGCGCCGGCCGCCTCGATGTCGGTGACCTGGCTGCGTTCGTGCACCACGACGCCGCGCCGTCGTGCCTCGGTCGCCAGGCCACGGACGAGCCGGCCGGGGTGCACCAGTGCGCCCGCCTCCGGGCGGTGCAGGCCGGCCAGGTAGGTCGGCGAGTCCACCTCGGCCCGGACGGCGCCCGCGTCGAGCAGTTCGTGGGATTCGCCGAGGGCGGCGTACTGCTCGGCGTCCTCGGCCAGCCCGTGGACCTGCCACGGTGCGGTGGCGACCTCGAGCACGCCGGTGCGCTCGAACGCGTCGGCGACGCCGAACCGCTGGGCGTCGTCGAGCAGGTCGGCGAAGTTGTCGTTGCCGAGCCGGGTCAACTCGTCGATCTCGTCGGGGAAGTGCTTGCGACCGTTGGCCAGCCCGTGCGTCAACGACGGCTCGACGAACCCGCCGTTGCGGCCCGACGCGCCGTGGCCGACGACGTTCGCCTCGACCACCCGAACCGACAGCGACGGGTTCCGACCCGTCAGCGCCAGGGCGGTCCACAACCCGGTGAAGCCGGCGCCGACGACGACCACGTCGGCGACCTGCTGGCCCTGCAGCACCGGACCCACCACGTCGGTGTCCGGGTCGCGGTCGAGCCAGAAGCTGACCGCGCGGCCGGACGTCGGAGCGGTGGTGCCGGTCATGTCAGTCCCGGCTCGGCAGGTCGGGGAAGGTCGCCGCGACCGCCGGGTGGACGACCGCACCCTCGGCGATGTTGAGCGCGCCCTCCAGGCCCGGATGGTCGGGGTCGTCGAGCAGGCGCAGCAGTCGCGGTGCGACCGCGGCCGACAGTGCCGCCGAAGCCGTGCGGGGAAACTGGCCCGGGACGTTGGTGACGCAGTAGTGGACGACGCCGTGCTCGACGTAGGTGGGCTCGGACAACGACGTGGGGCGGGCGGTCTCGATGCAGCCGCCCTGGTCGATGGCGAGGTCGACGACCACGGAGCCAGGACGCATCGAGGTGACCATCGCCTCGGTGACCACCATCGGGGCGCGGGCGCCGGGGACCAGCGCGGCCCCGATGACGAGGTCGGCGTCGCAGACGTGGTCGGCGACCGCTGCCGGCTCGCTGATCTGGGTCGCGTCGACGGTCCCGTCGAGGTGGTGGTCGTAGAGGCGTTGGAGGTCGATGTCCACCCCGGTGACGTGCGCGTCGAGACCACGCAGGCCTCGTGCCGCCATGGTGCCGGCGACCCCCATGCCGATGACGACCGCCTTGGCGGGCGGGACCCCGGCCGCACCACCCATCAGCGTGCCCGAGCCCCCCTGGGCGGCCGAGAGCTTCTCGGCGCCGACGATGGCGGCCGCGCGTCCGGCGATCTCGGACATGGGCGCCAGCAGGGGCAGTCCGCCGCGCTCGGTGAGCGTCTCGTAGGCATATGCCCGCACGCCCGCCCCGACGAGCGCGGCGGCCAGCTCGGGCTCGGCGGCGAGGTGCAGGTAGGTGAACAGGGTCAGGTCGTCGCGGAAGTGGGGGTACTCGCCCGCTTGTGGTTCCTTGACCTTGACCACCACTTCGGCCGCCCACGCGTCGGCGGCCGAGGCGACGAGCTCGGCGCCCGCCTCCTTGTAGTCGTTGTCGGCGAACCCGGCGCCTTCGCCGGCACCGGTCTGGACCAGCACCCGGTGGCCGCGGTCGACGACGGACGCGACCGCGGACGGCGTCAGCGCGATCCGCCGCTCACGGTCCTTGACCTCGGCGGGCAGGCCGATGACCCGGGAAGCCCCCATCACCACGACTCCATCCGCTTGGTGGCCTCGCCGAGGACCTGGTCGAGGATCGCGATGATCTCGCCGAGGATCGTGCGGTCGGCCACGAGCGGGGGCGAGAGCTGGATGACCGGTTCGTCGCGGTCGTCGGCGCGGCAGATCATGCCGAGCTCGAGCAGGCGGGCCGAGAGGAACCCGCGCAGCAGCAGCTCGGACTCCGCGTCGTCGAACATGACCTTGTGCCGGCGGTCCTTGACGAGCTCGAGCGCCCAGAAGTAGCCGGTGCCGCGTACGTCGCCCACGATCTCGTGACGGTCGTACAGCCCGCGCAGCTGTTCCTCGAACCAGCCCTCGTTGGCGCGCACGTTCTCGAGGACCTGCAGCTCGTCGAACAGGCGCAGGTTCTCGAGCGCCACGGCGGCGGCAACCGGGTGCCCGCCCCAGGTGGCGCCGTGGACGAACATCGTCGTCTTCTCGAGCTGCATGATCTTGGCGACGCGTTCGTTGAAGGCGACGCCACCCAGCGGCATGTAGGCCGACGTGACGCCCTTCGCGAACGTGAGCAGGTCGGGGACGACGCCGTACTTCTCCGCCCCGGTCCAGTACCCCAGCCGGCCGAAGGCCGTGATGACCTCGTCGCAGGCGAGCAGCACCCCGTGCCGATCGCAGATCTCGCGCAGCCGGGGCCAGTAGTCGGCCGGCGGCGTGAAGCAGCCACCGGCGTTCTGGACCGGCTCGGCGATGACCAGCGACACGTTCTCGGGACCGAGCTCGAGGATCTTGTCCTCGACCGCCTGGGCCGGGTCGTCGTGCTGTGGCCGGTAGGCGTTGGTGTTCGGCACGTAGTGGTGCACGGGGCGCAACGGCTCGAAGGCCTCGCGCAGGCCCGGCAGACCGGTCACGCCCAGGGCGCCGAGGGTGGTGCCGTGGTAGGCGTAGTTGCGGCTGATGACCAGCTTGCGGGTCGGTTCGCCGGCCAGCGCGTGGTACTGCTGCGCGAGCTTCACGGCCGCCTCGACGGCTTCGGAACCGGAGTTGACGAAGAAGAACTGGTCGAGGTCGCCCGGGAACCGTTCGGCGAGCGCCGCCGCGAGGTCGAGCGCCGGCTGGTGGGCGTACGACCAGTTGGTCCAGAACGGCAGGGTGTCCATCTGCGCCTTGGCGACCTCCCCCATGGAGGGATGGCCGTACCCGATCTGCGCGCAGAACAGCGCCGACAGGGCATCGAGGTAGCGCTTCCCCTTCGAGTCCCAGACGTAGCAGCCGTCGGCCTTCGCGAGGGTCGGGACGGTGGGGTCGTCGCCCAGCCAGTCGGAGGTGCGGGTGAAGTGCAACCAGAGGTTGCCGTGGCTCAGTTCCGCCGTACTCATGTTCGTCGCCTTCCGGGGCGCCGTTGCCCCCATGCGTCGCGCCGTCAGACCGTGATGTCCGACATGACGTGCTTGATGCGCGTGTAGTCCTCGAGGCTGTACATGGACAGGTCCTTGCCGTGGCCCGAGTGCTTGAACCCGCCGTGCGGCATCTCCGCCACGATCGGGATGTGGGTGTTGATCCAGACCGCGCCGAAGTCCAGCCCCTTCGCGATCCGCATCGCGCGTCCGTGGTCCTTGGTCCACACGCTCGACGCGAGGCCGTACTTGACGCCGTTGGCCCAGCCCAGCGCCTGCTCCTCGTCGTCGAAGCGCTGGACGGTGAGCACGGGACCGAAGATCTCGGTCTGGCTCATCTCGTCGTCCGGCTGCAGCCCCGCGACGACGGTCGGCTCGAAGAAGAACCCGTCACGTGCGAGCGGGTGCCCGCCGGCGACGACCTCGAGGTGGTCGGGTGCGCGGTCGAGGAAGCCCTTGACCCGCTCGTGCTGGTCGACGTTGTTGAGGGGACCGAAGTCGGCCTCCTCGTCGTCGGTGGGTGCCCCGGTCGTGGTCCCGCGGGCCTGCTCGGCCAGGGCCGCGACCAGGTCGTCGTAGATCCGCGCACTGGCGAGGACCCGCGAGGCCGCCGTGCAGTCCTGGCCGGCGTTGAAGTAGCCGGCACCGGCGATGCCGGCCGCCGCGTGCTCGACGTCGGCGTCGTCGAAGACCAGCACCGGCGCCTTGCCCCCGAGTTCGAGGTGGGTGATCTTGAGGTCACGGGCGACGGCCTCGGCGACCTCCATACCGGCACGGACCGAGCCGGTGACCGACACGAACTGCGGGATCTCGTGGGTGACCAGGCTGCGGCCGGTGTCGCGGTCGCCGCAGATCACGTTCATCACGCCCGGCGGCAGGAACTCCTGCATCAGTTCGGCCATCCACACCGTGGACACCGGCGTGGTGTCGCTGGGCTTGAGCACCACGGTGTTGCCGGCCGCCAGCGCGGGCGCGAACTTCCACACCGCCATCATCATCGGGTAGTTCCAGGGCGCCACCTGGGCGCACACGCCGATCGGCTCACGTCGCACGTACGAGGTGTGCCCGGGCATGTACTCCCCGGCGGAGCGGCCCTCGAGCACACGGGCGGCACCCGCGAAGAACCGGATCTGGTCGACGGCGGGCGGCAGTTCCTCATCCATCGTGAGCTGGAACGGCTTGCCGGTGTTCTCCGACTCCAGCCGGATCAGCTCCTCGCCGCGCTCCTCGATGGCGTCGGCGATCCGGAGCAGCGCGCGGCTGCGCTCCGACGGCGTCGCGTCCCGCCAGGCGGGGAAGGCGTCGGCGGCCGCGCGGCAGGCGGCGTCGACGTCGTCCGCTCCCGACCTGGGCGCCGTGGCGAACGCCTTTCCGGTCGCGGGGTCGATCAGGTCCATCGTCTCGCCCGACATCGGGCCCTGCAGCTTCCCGCCGATCAGGTTCTGGATCTCACGCACAGCTCACGACCTCCCGGTTCGCTCTCCGCCGACGGACGCTAGGAGGAACGCCCGACCGCTGTCGTTGGCCGTCCGGCGCTCGTCGCCCGTACCGACTTGGCCACCTGGCAAACGGGTGCGGCTCCCTGCCCCCACCTTCACCGATCGGCCAAGCCAAGCACACCGCCATGGGCGCTTCGGCCGATGCCGGGCTGGCGCACGGGGCCTAGCGTGCGCCCGGCGACCGACGGGAGGTGGCGCACCGGTGGCAGGGCTCGACATCCCGATCCGGGCCGCGGTTCCGATCGGGCGCATCGACTACGCTCGGCCGGTCGCCGACCGTGGGGGTCCTGTGCCGCTGTGGCCCTCGGAACTGCTCGCCGACCGCAGCCTCGGCCTCGAGATCGTCGCCGGCCGCGGCGGCCTGGACCGCCGCGGCCCGATCCGGTGGGCGCACATCTCCGACACGCCGGACCCGACGCCGTGGCTCGAAGGCGGCGAACTGCTGCTGACGACCGGCCTCGGCGTCCGGGACAGCGAGCACCTGCAGCAACGGCTCATCGCGGGTCTCGCCGCGCGCGGCGTCGTCGCGGTCGGCTTCGGCACCGGCGTGTCCCTCGACGAGGTGCCGCCGGCCATGGTCGCCGCCTGCGACGCCAACGACCTGCCACTGATCACGGTGCCCTACGAGGTGCCGTTCCTGGCCGTGACGCGCCGGGTGTCCAGCCACATGTACGAGGAGCACTTCGCGACGCTGCGCAGCGCGGTCACGCTGCACCGCCAGGTGCTCGCGGCCGTGGTGTCCGACCACGGCATCGGCGCGGTCCTGAGCACCGTCGGTCGCGCGATGCCGGGCGCGGCGCTGGTCGCGTTCGACTTCGCGGGGGCGGAACTGGGCCGTCACGACCCCGGAGGCCGGCTCGCCGACGTCGAACTCGGTCCACTGTGGCGGGCGGCCGCCGACGGCCCGGGCGGCGACGCCGGGGTCCTGCCGGACGGCCAGGCCCGCACGAGCGGGCCGGTCAGGATCGGCGACGAGCTCGAGGCCGTCGTCGTCGCGGTGACCGACGCGCCACTCCTCGAGCACGAGGTGCTGCTGTTCGAGCAGGGTCTGGCGGGGGTGTCGCTGGAGTTGTCGCGACGTCGTTCGGTCCGCGAGGCCCAACGGGCGCGGGTCGACGAACTGCTCGAGGAGACCGCGGCCGGCCGCAGCACGGCGGGACTGATCGCCCGCGCGTTGCGCCGCCTCGGTGTGTCCCCGCCCGCCGCGTTCCACGTCCTGTGCGTCGGCCGTCCAGACGGCGTCAGCGACGCGCACCTGTCCATGGTGGTCGAGGATGCGTTGCTGCCGCTCGGTCGGCCCGTGGTCGGCCACCTCGACGACGTCCTGTACGCGGTCGTGAGCGACGACGACGGCGACGAACTCGGTGACGCGGCGCAACGCGTCGTCGGGGCCATGCGCTCCCGCGGCTGGCCGTCCCCGCGGGTGGGACGCAGCCGTTCCAAGCAGGAACTCGACGCGCTCCGCGCGGCGATGCGCGAAGCCCACGTCGCCCTGTTGATCGACGATCCGGGTCCGATCCACGACGTGGACCAACTCGGCATCACCGGGCTGCTCGCCGGCATACGCGACGACCTGGGCGCGACCGACTTCGTGTCCCAGGTCCTCGGCCCGGTGCTGGAACACGATGCGCGCGAGTCGACCCACCTCGTCGACACGTTGCGGGCCTACCTCGCCCATGGCTGTCGGCCGGGCCCTGCGGCCGCCGAGCTGTGCGTGCACCGGCACACGCTGACCTACCGCCTGGACCGGGTCCGCGAGCTCACGGGTCGCGATCCACGCGGCGGCGAGCACCTGCTGGAGTACGGACTGGCATTGGAGTTGCACGCCCGCCAGGCCGCCGGCCGGGACGTGGAGCGCTGATGCCGGGCTTCTGGCTGGCGACATCGGGCGACGACCTGACCCCGCGCGACCCGCTGGACGGCGACGCGCGCGCCGACGTGGTCGTGGTCGGCGGCGGCTACACCGGACTGTGGACCGCGTGGTACCTCCTGGACCGGGACCCGGCCCTGGATGTCGTGGTGGTCGAGGCCGAGACGGTCGGCTTCGGCGCATCGGGTCGCAACGGCGCCTGGCTGTCGCCGGGACTGGGTGTCAGCCCCGCCGAGCTGGCCCGCCGCAGCTCGCCCGGCATCGCGGCCGACACCATCCGGGCCATGCGGGCCACGGTCGACGAGGTGGCCGACGTCTGCGTGCGGGTCGGGCTCGACGCCCAGGTCCGCAAGGGGGGGATCCTGCGCATCGCTCGCGGTCCGCACGAACGCCCGGCACTGGCCGCCGGCATGCAGACGATGCGCGACCTCGGCGTCGACGACGGCCTGACGGTGCTGGACGGGGACGAGCTCGGCGCGAGGGTCGCGGTGGCCGGCGCCGAGGGCGCGTTGTTCGATCCGCACGGTGCCACGGTGCACCCCGGCCGCCTCGTCCGCGGGCTCGGACGTCGTCTCGAGGCGCGCGGCGTCAGGATCGTCGAGGGCACGCGTGTGACCGACGTGCGCCCGGGACCGCCCTCGGCCGTGGTGGTCACCGGGCGGGGCGAGATCCGTGCCGAGGCGGTGGTGCTCGCCACGGAGGCATGGTTGCCGCAGCTTCCCGGGCGTGCCCGCGACGTCATGCCGCTGTACTCGCTGATCGTGCTGACCGAACCCGTCGACGACGCCCGCTGGCGCAGCATCGGCTGGCAGGGTCACGAGTGCCTGTCGTCGCACCGCTACACCGTGGACTACCTGTCCCGCACCGTCGACGGTCGGGTGCTGTTCGGCGGTCGAGGCGCGCCCTACCACTTCGGCTCCGCGGTCGCGCCGGCGTTCGATCGCCACGAGCCGACCCACGCCGAGCTACGACGCCAGCTGACGTCGTGGTTCCCGGACCTCGAGGGCGTCGGCATCGCACACGCATGGGGTGGTCCTCTGGCGATGCCTCGGGACTGGATGCCCGCGTTCCGCTTCGACCCACGCACCGGGATCGGCGCCGCGTACGGCTACACGGGACAGGGGGTGGCGACCACCAACCTGGCCGGTCGTGTGCTCGCCGACCTCATCGTGCACGGCGAGACCGAGTTCGCCGACCTGCCCATGGTCGGCCACCGCCCACGCCGCTGGGAGCCCGAGCCCCTGCGATGGCTCGCCGCCCGCTACCTGCAGACCGCCCTGGCGCGCCTCGATGCCGAGGCAGCCCGCACCGGCCGGGCACCCACCGGCCGCACGCTCGCCGAACGCCTCGTCCGCCACTGATCCCGGCCGCCCACGTTCCCCACATTCGTGCCCCGGCACGAAAGCCGGCGCCACCTCGCCCCCCGCACCCCGGCCGCGCTCCCACGTTCGTGCCCCGGAACGAAAGCCGGCGCCGCCTCGCCGCCCGCACCCCGGCCGCGCTCCCATTTTCGTGCCCCGGCACGAAAATGGTGTGGATGGTCAGACGGTGTCGACGAATTCGGCGCCCAGCAGGGTGAGCCCGACCGAGATGGCGTTGAAGACCGCGTGGGCGGCGATCGGCACGATCAGGCTGCCGAAGCGGTGCAGCGACCAGGCCAACGCGACGCCGAGGGTGAGCAGGCCCGCGCTGTAGAGCGGCTGGGTGACCTCGACGTGGACGGCCGCGAACACCAGGCCGGAGACGAGCGCGGCCGGCCACAGCCCGACCTTGCGCTTGAGCCCCTGGAACAGCACGCCCCGGAACGCCACCTCCTCGAGGAGCGGCGCCATGACGACGGCGGCGACGATGGCGAGGAAGGTGCTGATGCCCCCCTGGGTCAGCTCAGACAGCAGTTGCTGCTCGGGCGGGTCCACCGGGCCGATGAACTGCAGGATGGCGAGGATGAACGCGTTCACGCCGAGGAAGCCGGCGATGCCGACGACCACGCCGTAGGCCGCATGCAGCCCTGAAGGCCGCAGTGGTCCGAGCAGGCGCCAGGACAACCGGCCCCGGGCGGCGAGGTAGGCCAGGGCACCGCCGAGGCCGACCGCCTGGGCGACCACGACGAGCAGCAGCATCACCGGGCCGCTGTCGTCGTTGACGACGCCGAAGACGATGGCCGGCACGATGACGACGAACTGGGCCACCAGCGTCCACAGCACCAGCAGGGCGCCGTCCACCGCGGTGAACGGGACGGGGAACGCGTCGGCGGGGCGGGCACCGTCGCGACGCCCGCCGCCCGGCCACGCCGGGTCGAAGCGGTGGCCGGCGGCGCTCGGCGGCGGACCGCCCCCCGGTGCGGGAGGCGGCGGAACGGGGGGCTGACTCATGCCGATCTCCTGCGGGAGCGGTTGGCGAGAACGAGAAGGACGAGGAGGACGGCGACGACCGCGAGGGCGACGACGCGGGCCCGCGTGCCGCCGGCGGCGGCCCGGTCGCGCGTGTCCTCTGCGGCGGCCACGTCGTCGCGTGCGACGGTCACGGTGTACGGCGCCCCGTCCTCGGCACCGGCCGCGTCGCGGCCGAACAGGGTCAGCGTGTACTCGCCGGGGGCGACCGGGTCGCCCTGCGCGTCGTCGTACCGCCACGTCGCGGCATGGACGCCGGGGTCCGCGGCGCCGAGCTCGTTGACGAGGATCTCCCCGCCGTCCGCGTCCTGCACCACGAGTCGCAGCAGGGCCGGCTTGTTGATCTCGGCCTCGACCACCACGGCGTCGCCGAACTCGAGGCCGTCGGCGGCACGCGTCGCGGACACCTCGAGGTCGCGGTCGTGCCCGTCGGGCGGCGAGACGGACCACCCGTCGCCCTCACGCGCCACGGTCCACGTACCGAGCGCGGCCTCGGCGACGACAATGTCGCCGGCGACGAGACGCATCGACCGCGTCGGCCGGAGCGTGAACCGGTCGTCGACGTTGAGGCCGACCCGGACCCGGGAGGGGAGGTCGTCGGTGACGGTCGGTTCCCGGCCGTCGTAGTAGGCCGCGAGGATCTGACGGTAGTCCTGTCCGTCCTCGGCACGGCCGCGTGCGCCGTACTGGCTCATCCCGACGCCATGTCCCCAGCCGCGGCCCTCGAACGTGACCGCCTCGGCGTCGACCACGACCTCGAACCGACTGGAGGGCAGCGTCTCGGGCAGCCGTCGCAGACCGTCGCCGCGGATGCCGGGGAACTGGTCGGGATAGCGCTCGGCCGCGATGCGGCTGACGAACTCGCGGAAGGGCCGCACGCCGATCGTGACCTCGGTGCCGTCCTCGCCCACCACGGTGATGTCCCCGAACGGGTCGTGGAGACTGCCCTCGCGCCGCACGTCGGCGACCGGCGCCGCCCGGCCCAGCGTGTCCCCTCGGCCGATGATGTCGTCGAACTGGGCCCGGGTGAAGCGCACGGTCCACCGGTGGTAGGGGGACACGGCGTCCAGCGGATCGTCGGTGCCGACGAGGTACGGCCGCGGTCCCTCGTTCGGGAACACGAACTCGTTCGCGTACGTCTGGCCCCCGGAGGTCGAGAAGTAGCGCGCCAGGATCGGCCGTCCCTCCTCGTCGACGAGGACCTCACCCGCGGTGGCGTCCACGGCCTGCCGCCAGCGGGCGCCGAGGTCGTCGAGCTCGACGTCGGCGCCGCGGAACACCTGGCAGGCGACGGTCGCACAGATGTCGTAGTGGGTGAAGGTGCCGAGGCGGATCGAGTACCAGGCGTAGGTGCGGGCCGCGACGGCCTGGGCCTTGAGCGCCTCGAGGTGCCACCGCGGCGGCATCTCCGCCACCCCGGCGACGTAGTCGTCAAGGCCCAGTTCGTTGACCAACAGCGTTCCGGAGCTCCCGGCACGCATCTCGAGGGTGTCGAGGAAGCGCCGCGGGCCGCGTACGTCGTCGGTGATCTCGATGACCCCACCGGCGGCCTCGGCGCGCAGGACACCGGAAACGGTCTCGGCCGCGGCTGCAGGGGCGGACGGCACGAGCAGAACGGCGAGGAGCGCGCACAGCGACGCGAGCGTCACCGTCACCGGTGCCGGTCGGCCGCCAACCCCGCCGACGCCGTCGCGGTCAGCCATCCACATCGGCGGCGGGCACCCGTTCGACATCGGCGCCCAGCGCCTGCAGTCGCGGGATGAAGTCCGCATACCCGCGGTCGACGTGGTGGACGTCGCGCACGATGGTCTCGCCACGCGCGACCAGGCCGGCCAGGGTGCCCGCCGCGCCGGCCCGCACGTCGAGTCCCGTGAAGGTCGCCCCGACGAGCGGCGCAGGACCGCGGATCAGGGCGTGGTGGCCGTCGATCTGGATGTCGGCCCCCATCCGCGCGAGTTCGGCGACGAACGAGAACCGGGACTCGAAGACGTTCTCGGTGCAGCGCGACGTGCCGTCGGCCTGCGTGAGCAGCACCATCATCTGCGGCTGCAGGTCGGTCGGGAAGCCCGGGTAGGGCAGCGTGACGAAGTCGACCGGGTCGAGGTCACCGGCCTTCACCCGCAGCGAGTCCCCGCCCTCCTCGACCGCCACACCGGCGGCGCGCAGCTTCAGCAGCGGCAGCGTCAGGTCGGCCGGGCGGACGCGCTCGATGACGACGTCGCCGCCGGTCAGTGCGGCGGCGACGGCGTAGGTGCCGGCCTCGATGCGGTCGGGGCAGGTCTCCCAGCTGATCGGCGCGAGACGGTCGACGCCCTCGATCTCGAGCGTCGGTGACCCGATCCCGTCGATGCGTGCCCCCATCGCCTCGAGCATGCGGCACAGGTCCTGGATCTCGGGTTCCCGGGCGGCGTTGTCGAGCACCGTGGTGCCGTCGGCGAGCACGGCGGCCATGACGAGGTTCTCGGTGGCGCCGACGCTCGGGAAGTCGAGGGTGAGGATCGCTCCGTGCAGTTCGCGGGCGCGCACCTCGATCTCGTCGGCGCGCTCGTCGACCTCGGCACCCATCGCGACCAGGCCGCGGACGTGCATCTCGATGCTTCGGGCACCGATCTTGTCCCCGCCGGGCAGCGCGATCCTCGCCCGGCGCAGTCGGCCGACGAGCGGCCCGAGACACGAGATGGAGGCGCGGATGCGGGTGACCGCGTCACGTGGCGGACACCAGTCCGGCTCGTCGGTGGCGTCGATCGTGCAGCGCTCGTTCGGCAGGTCGAGATCGACGTCGAGACCGATGCCGCGCAGGACGTCGGCCATGACCGGCACGTCCGCGATGCGAGGGATCGCCGACAGCTCCAGCTTGCCGTCGCACAGGATCGCGGCCGCCATGAGCTTGAGCGCGGAGTTCTTGGCGCCCGACAGCCGGACGGTGCCCCGTAGCGGGGCGCCGCCGCGGACGACGAAGACGTCGGAGGAGGAGGTGGGATCCAGCATGTCGATCGAGACTACCGGCGGCCACGGCGCCTCGGACGCCGCGTCCGCGGACGCATGACGGGCGATCCGCGACGACGGACGGCCGCGGGTCAGCCGCCGGCGACGGCGACGCGGGTCCGGGCGCGCTGCAGGGACGCACGCGCGACGGGGTCCTCGCCGTCGGCGAGTTCGGCCTCGAGCTCACGCAGACGCGCCTGTGCACGCGCGGCGTCGATCTGGCTGGCCGGTTCGGCGATGTCGGCGAGCACGATGATCTTCTCGCGGCCGACGTAGAGCAGTCCGTGGTGGACGGCGATGGTCTCCCACGAGTCGTCCTCGAGCTTGACCCGCACCGGCGCGATGTCGAGCTCGATCAGTGCGGGCTGGTGGCCGGGCAGGATGCCGATCTCGCCCTCGACGGAGCGTGCGTACAGCTCCTTGGCGTCGGCGGAGAGCACGTGGCGCTCCGCCGACACCACCTCGACGTGCATCGTGGAGGCAGCCATCAGTTGCCCAGTTCCTTGGCCCGGCGCAGGACGTCGTCGACGCCGGCGGAGTAGAGGAATGCCTGCTCGGGGATGTCGTCGAGCTCGCCCTCGATGAGCGCCTTGAAGCCCTCGATGGTGTCCTTGACGGGGACGTAGACGCCCGGGTTGCCGGTGAACTGCTCGGCGACGTAGAAGTTCTGCGAGAAGAACCGCTGCGCCTTGCGGGCACGGGCGACCGTGACCTTGTCCTCCTCGGAGAGCTCGTCGATACCGAGGATGGCGATGATGTCCTGCAGGTCCTTGTAGCGCTGCAGGACCTCCTGGGTCCCCGTCGCGACCCGGTAGTGCTCTTCGCCGACGATCGCGGGGTCGAGGATGCGCGAGGTCGAGTCGAGCGGGTCGACGGCCGGGTAGATGCCCAGCGACGCGATGTCGCGGGAGAGCACCGTCTGCGCGTCGAGGTGGGCGAAGGTCGTGTGCGGCGCCGGGTCGGTGATGTCGTCAGCGGGCACGTACACGGCCTGCAGCGAGGTGATCGAGCGGCCCTTGGTCGAGGTGATCCGCTCCTGCAGCTGGCCCATCTCGTTGGACAGCGTCGGCTGGTAGCCGGCGGCCGACGGCATGCGGCCGAGCAGGGTCGAGACCTCCATGCCGGCCTGGACGAACCGGAACACGTTGTCGACGAACAGCAGCACGTCCTGGCGCATCTCGTCGCGGAAGTACTCCGCCATCGTCAGTGCCGACAGCGCCACGCGCAGACGCACGCCCGGCGGCTCGTCCATCTGACCGAAGACGAGCGCGGCCTTGTCGAGCACGCCCGAGTCGCGCATCTCGAGCAGGAGGTCGTTGCCCTCGCGGGTGCGCTCCCCGACGCCGGCGAACACCGACACACCACCGTGCTGCTGGGCGACGCGGTTGATCATCTCCTGGATGACGACGGTCTTGCCGACGCCGGCGCCGCCGAACATGCCGATCTTGCCGCCCTGCACGTAGGGCTCGATCAGGTCGATGACCTTGATGCCGGTCTCGAACATCGTCGCCTGCGACTCGAGCTCGTCGAACGGCGGCGGGTCACGGTGGATGGGCCAGCGGGCGTCGGCCTGGATCGAGTCGGCGGGCGAGTCGAGCGGCTCGCCGAGGACGTTGTAGATGTGGCCGAGGATCCCCGGGCCGACCGGCACGGAGATCGGCGCGCCGGTGTCGATGACCGTGCCGCCGCGGGAGACGCCGTCGGTGGGCTGCATGCAGATCGCACGGACGCGGTGCTCACCGACGTGCTGGGCCACCTCGGCGGTCAGCGTGCGGGTCTCGCCCTCGTAGGTGCGCTCGAAGGTGAGCGCCGTGTTGATCTCGGGCAGCTCGCCGACCGCGAACTCCACGTCCACGACGGGGCCGATGACCCGCACGATGCGGCCTTCGTTCACACCGACGGTCTGGGTCGACATCTCTTGCTCCTTCATTGGGCGCCCGTGCTGGCGGCGACGCCTCGGTATCGAGCTCGTGGAAGCTGGTGCTGCGAAAAAGGTGGGGGATCTAGCCGGCCGAGAGGGCCTCGGCACCGCCGACGATCTCGGAGATCTCGGTGGTGATCTGGTCCTGGCGGGCCTGGTTCATGACGCGGGAGAGCTTGCCGGCGACCTCTTCGGCGTTGTCGGTCGCGGACTTCATGGCGCGCTGCCGCGACGCGTGCTCGGACGCGGCCGACTCGAGCAGGCTGTGGAACACCTTGGCGTCGATGTAGCGCGGGATGAGGGCGTCGAGCAGCTCGGCGGGGCTGGGCTCGAAGATGATCTCGGGGGCGATCTCGTCGCCGCCCGCGAACTCCTCGGTCTTGACCGGCAGCAGTTCCATGCGGACCGGCTGCTGGGTCAGCGACGACTTGAAGTCGGTGTAGACGACCCAGACCCGGTCGACCTGTCCCTCGGCGTAGCGGCGGGTGAGTTCCTCGGCGATGCCGGCGGCGGCGTCGAGTCGGGGCTCGTCGGACACGCCCTGCCAGGAGTTGACGGGGCGGCGCCCGCGGTAGGCGAAGTACCCGATGCCCTTCTTGCCGACGACGTACAGGTCGACCGTGTTGCCGTCGCCCTCCTCTTGGCGGATGGTGCGCTCGGCAGCCTTGATCACGTTGGCGTTGTAGGCGCCGGCAAGGCCACGGTCGGAGGTGTTGACGAGGACGGCGACCCGGCCGACGGGCTCGTCGGGCGTGCGCAGCAGGGGGTGGTTGCGCACCTCGTTGGCGAGCGCGAGCCCCTTGATGACCTCGGTGATCTGCTCGGCGTAGGGTCGTGCCTCCTGCACACGACGCTGCGCCTTGATGATCCGCGACGCGGCGATCATCTCCATGGCACGCGTGATCTTCTGCGTGCTCTTGACGGTCCTGATGCGCCGCCGCAGCAGTCGGATCTGGCCACTACCGGCCATGGGCGTCCCTTCTCGTGGTCAGACCGCTCAGGCCTCGACGGCCTCGCTGGTGGACGACATCGCGTCCCAGCCCTCGTTGCGGTCGTCCTCGGGCGCCTGCTCCGACGGCGTGAAACTCTGCTTGAACCCGTCGATCGCCGCGGACAGCTGCTCCCGCAGGTCGTCGGTGAGCTTCGAGGTCTTCAGCGCGTCGAGCAGGTCGGTGTGCCGGGACTGCAGGTACTCGTGCATGCCCGCTTCGAACCGGCGCACGTCGCCGACCGGGATGTCGTCGAGCTTGGCGTTGGTGACCGCGAAGATCGACGCCACCTGCAACGGCACGGACAGCGGCTGGTACTGGGGCTGCTTGAGGATCTCGACCACGCGCTGGCCCCGGGCGATCTGCTGCTGCGAGGCCTTGTCGAGGTCGGAGCCGAACTGGGCGAACGACTCGAGCTCGCGGAACTGCGCCAGCTCGAGGCGCACGGTGCCGGAGACCGCCTTCATCGCCGGACGCTGTGCGGCGCTGCCGACGCGCGAGACCGAGACACCGGCGTTCATGGCGGGGCGCTGGCCCTGGAAGAACAGGTCGGTCTCGAGGAAGATCTGCCCGTCGGTGATCGAGATGACGTTGGTCGGGATGTAGGCCGACACGTCGTTGGCCTTGGTCTCGACCAGCGGCAGCGCCGTCATGGACCCGCCACCGAGCTCGTCGTTGAGCTTCGCGGCGCGCTCCAGCAGACGGCTGTGCAGGTAGAAGACGTCGCCGGGGTAGGCCTCACGGCCCGGGGGGCGGCGCAGCAGCAGCGACAGCTGACGGTAGGCGTCGGCCTGCTTCGACAGGTCGTCGTAGATGATCAGGGCGTGCTCACCCTTGTACATCCAGTTGGCGCCGATGGCCGCGCCGGCGTACGGCGCGATGTACTGGAACGGCGCCGGCGAGGAGGCGGGAGCGGTGACGACGGTGGTGTACTCCATCGCCCCGTGCCGCTCGAGCGTCGAGACGACCTCGGCCACGGTGGAGTTCTTCTGCCCGACCGCGACGTAGATGCACTTGACGGCTTCGGGCGTACCCCACAGCTGCTTCTGGTTGATGATCGTGTCGATGGCGATCGCCGTCTTGCCGGTCTGGCGGTCACCGATGATCAGCTCGCGCTGGCCGCGACCGATCGGGGTCATGATGTCGATGACCTTGATGCCGGTCTGCAGCGGCTCACCCACCGGCTGGCGGTCCACGACGCCTGGCGCCTGGACCTCGAGCGGGCGCTGCCCGTCGATGCGCGACTGGTCGATCGGGCCCTTGCCGTCCAGCGGGCGGCCGAGCGGGTCGATGACCCGTCCGAGCATCGCGTCACCGACCGGGATCGACAGGACGCGCTCGGTGCGCTTGACGCTCTGGCCCTCTTCGATGCGGGCGGCGTCGGCGAACACCGCCGCACCGATCTCGTGCTCGTCGAGGTTCATGGCCATGCCGAAGACGCCACCGCCGAAGTCGAGCAGCTCGTTGGCCAGGGTCCCCGGCAGGCCGGAGACGCGGGCGATGCCGTCACCGGTCTCGAGCACGCGTCCGACCTGCTCGGTGGCGAGGCCCGGCTCGTAGCCCTCGAGCATCTGCTGGATCGCGGAGGTGATGTCCTCCGAGCGGATCGTGAGGTCAGCCATCTCGTATGTCCTCTGGGTCGCCCCCACGGGGCGGTGTGTCGGATCCCGATACCCCGTCCCGGGGCCTCGGTGCGTGGCGGTCAGCGGCCGACGCGGGTGCGCAGGTCCTGCAGGCGACGGGCGACGGAACCGTCGATCACGGTGTCGCCGATCTTGGCGCGCACCCCGCCGACGACGGTCGGGTCGACGTGCACCTGGACGTCGAGGCGCTTGCCGGTCGTCCGCTCGAGCGCCTCGATGAGCGCCCGCTGGCGTGGCTCGTCGAGCGGCGCCGCGACGTAGACCTCGGCGACCTCGCGGTTGCGGAGCTCCGCGGCCTTCTCGGACACGGCGTCGGCGATCGCGGTCAGCTCGTTCGCGCGGTCGGCGGCGATGATCATCGCCAGCGCGCTGCGCGTGACGGGGTGCGCCGCCTGCAGCACGTCGGACTCGACGAACTTCAGTCGCTGCCCGACGGGCAGGTGGATGTCGGTGAGTCGTTGCCGCAGGTCGTCGCTGGCATCCACCGCGCTGGCGATGGTGCGCAGCTCGTTGCCGACGGCGTCGAGCGCGCCCTCGCCCTCGGCGAGTGCGACGACGGCCTGCGCGTAGGCGCCCGTCCGTTCGGTCGTCATGTGCCGGTCCTCGTTGGTCCGGTCCGCGTCACCCACCCGTCGAGATGTGTCTTCGACGGGTACGGCGACGGCGGGTCAGTTCTGGCTGGCCAGTCGCTGGATGTAGTCGTCCACCAGCGACTGGTGGGTCGTGGCGTCGAGCTCGCGTTCGACGATGCGCGAGGCGAGTTCGACGGACATGGCACCGACCTGGGTGCGCAGTTCCTGCAGGGCGCGGTCCCGCTCGGCGTTGATGTCGGCCTGGGCCCGCTCGACGATCGCCGCCGCCTCGGCCTCGGCCTTGGCGACGATGTCACGTCGAAGCGTCTCGGCCGTCACCTTGGCTTCCTCGATGATGGCGTTGGCCTCACCGCGGGCGTCGGCGATCTGCGCGTCGAAGCTGCGACGGGCCTCCTCGGCCTCGACCAGCTTCGCGTCGGCCTCCTCCATCTTCCCCTGGATCGCGGCGGAGCGGTCGTCGAGGACCTGGTTCGCCTTGGGGAACACGAACTTGTACATGAAGGCCAGCAGCAACAGGAACGCGACCGACCCCCAGATCAGCTCCGCCGCATCGGGCAGGAGCTGGAAGCCCTCCGCCTCACCTTCGGCGGCAACCGCGAGGATGGTGGTCAGCATGGTCACTCCTAGATGGCGAAGGCGAGCACGAACCCGAGCAGCGCCAGCGCCTCGACCACGGCGATGCCGATGAACATCGTGGTGCGGACCATGCCCGCCGCTTCGGGCTGGCGGGCCATCGACTCGATGGCCTTGCCGATGAGGATGCCGAGGCCGATGCCGGGGCCGAGCGTTGCGAACCCGTACACGACGCCGTTACCGAGGTTCTCCATCTGTTCTCTGTTCCTCCTTGCGGCGCCGGTTCGGCGACGCGTGGTTTGTCACGTCTTGGGACGTGATGGTCAGTGCGCCGGCTCCACGGAAGAGCTGATGTAGACGGCGGTCAACATGGTGAAGATGTAGGCCTGCAGCACGATGATGACGAGCTCGAAGCCGAACACCAGGGGCGAGGCGACCAGGCCGACGATGCCGATGGGCAGGCCGGGTCGCGGGTACAGGAACACGTGGACCGTCACCAGCGTGATGACCACGAGGATGTGGCCGGCGACCATGTTGGCGAAGAGTCGTACCGCCAGGGTGAACGGTCGCAGGACGAGGTTGGAGAGCAGCTCCAGCGGGGTGAGGATGAGGTAGAGCGCCTTCGGTACCCCCGGCGGGAACGCCATCTCCTTGAAGTAGTGCCCCGCGCCCTGCTCCTTGATGCCGGCGCCCACGTAGGTCAGCCAGGCCACGATCGCGAAGAACGCCGGCCAGGCCATCCGCGAGGTCGGCGGCAGCATGAAGATCGGCGTGATCTTGGCGAGGTTGAGGAACAGGATCGCGAGGAAGAAGGTCGTCAGCAGCGGGACGTAGGCCGCACCCTTGGGGCCGATGATCTCGAGCGCGATGTTGCGTACGAACTCGATGATGCTCTCGCCCACCGACTGCATCTTGCTGGGCACGATCTTCGGGTTCTTGAACGCCGCCCACATCAGCAGGCCCGCCACCAGCGTCATGATCCAGGCGATCAGGATGGTGCGGTTGATCGACAGGTCGAGCCCGCCGATGCTGAACTCGATCAGCGTGGGCATGTCGAACAGCGCGTTGATGTTGTCGAAGGCGCCGTCGAACTCCCCGCCGTATTCGGCGGCGGCAAGAATCGGTGTCACTTATCGACTCCGTGTCGTGTCCAACGCCGCCGTGTGGCTGGCGTCTGCGTCGATCCAGAACAAGCGCGGCATGCGCGACAGTGCCCGCAGCTCGTACGCGAGGGTGAGCGCGACCGCCACCGCGGTGGCAAGCGCGAGGCTGGTCCGGTGCACCCAGGCCACCTGCGCGAGCACGCTCAGTGCGGCAGCGTAGAGGATCAGGCGTCCGACCATGGCACCGGCGAGCACACCGAGCGCGCTGCCCGCGCCCCGACGGGCCAGCCAGGCCAGGACGGCGGTGGAGACCCCGAAGAGCACGGCGACGAATCCGACGCCGATCAGGGCACTCAGTCCGGCGACCGGTCCCGCGAGCAGCGAGGCGGCCGTGACCACGACGACGGCGACGAGGCCCAGCACGCGCAGGGTGCCGCGCAGCAGGTCGTCGGCGGCGTCGGCCACCGGGGCACCGCTCACTCGGCACCTCCGGTCGGCATCGCCGGACCCCGGCCCGCCGCGAGGGCGCGGGTGCGCTCCTCCTCGGCGTTCATGCGCTCGCCACGCAGGTAGACCAGGTACAGGCCCGCGAAGTTGCCGATGAGGCCACCGATCACGAGGAACCAGGGCGGGGTCCCCAGCCACCGGTCGACCAGCCACCCGAGGCCGGCCCACAACAGGATCGCCGAGATGAGTTCGACGCTCATGACGTTGGCATGGTCGAGCCCACGCAACGAGCGCCGGAAGGAGTCGCTGAGCACCCCCTGCGTGGCGACCGTGGGATCACGACGGACCGCCGCGCGCGCATCGGGACGCGCGTCGGCAGCATCGGAATCGGGGAGGGCCAAGAGACAGGTCCGGGTGTCGTCGAGCGACAGCGCAGGGCGGCGAACAGCAAAGAAGCGCGCTCGACCCCGCGTAGCGGGCCGCACGCTACCAATTCGGTCCCTGGACCGCCAACGCCGGGCTGGCGCGCAGGCGGCTTCCGCACCCGTTCACGCGCTCGTGGTGCGCCGCTCCTCGAGTTCGGTCACCGGCTCCTGCGCCCGGCCGGTCCGGGTGCCGAGGGCGGTCAGGGCGAGGCCGACGCCGGCGGCGACCAGCAGCCAGGGCAGCAGCCGGACCAGCGGCACGAAGGTGGGGCCGACGGAGCCGAAGGCGAGCAGCGCCGACCAGTAGTACAGCACCAGCACGGCGCGGCGGTGGGAGTGCCCGAACGCCAGCAGCAGGTGGTGCAGGTGCCCCCGGTCGCCGACGGCCAGCGGCCGGCGTTGCAGTGCGCGACGCACGATCGCGAACGCGGAGTCCAGGAACGGGATGGCGAGCACGAGCACCGGGACCAGCAGCGGGATCGAGCCGTAGAAGTCGGTGTTGGACGGCGAGGTCGACCGGGCCGTGTACGACACGCCGGCGGTGCCCAGCAGCAGGCCGAGCAGCATCGCCCCCGTGTCCCCCATGAAGATGCGGGCGGGATGCCAGTTGTGCACCAGGAAGCCGGCCCCGATGCCGGCGACGGCCGCGGCGACCAGCATCGCGGAGGCGGGGACGCCCTCGCGCAGTCCGGAGCCCTCGGTGGCGGCGGCGAACAGGAAGAAGGCGACGGCCGCGATGACGCAGACCCCCGCCGCCAGGCCGTCGAGTCCGTCGATCAGGTTGACGGCGTTGATCATGGCGACCAGGGCGAGGATGGTCAGCGGCAGCCCGAGGTCCGACGACAGGGCGACGATGTCGACCCCGGGGACCCAGACGTAGACCACCTGCACCCCGAAGAGCACCACGCCCAGGGCGGCCACGATCTGGCCGGCCAGCTTGACCGTGGGAGGGAGCCCGACGAGGTCGTCGGCGATGCCGACCAGCACGATGACCGCGCATCCGACCAGGACCGCGAGCGGCTCGGAGGTCGAGGCGAACAGTTCGTTGAACGGGTCACCGAGCAGGGCGGCGACGGCCAGTGCCGCGAGCAGGCCGGCGAACATGGCCAACCCGCCGAGCGTCGGCACCGCCTGACGGTGGACGCGGCGCGCGTCGTTGGGCGTGTCGATCGCCCCCAGCCGGCGGGCGAGGCGCGCGACGAAGGGGGTCACACCGGCCGTCACCACCGCCGCCGTCAGGGCGACGACGAGATGCGGGATGAAGGCCTGGTACACGTCAGCGCTGCCGCGCCGGCGGCACGGGACCCGCCTGCGGGTAGGCGGGGAACGCGGTGACCAGTTCGGTCACCTCGGCCAGCACCCGGCCACGGTCGGCGTCCGAGCCGGTGAGCGCCCGGTCGACGAGATCGGCGATCCTGACCATCTCGTCCGGACCCATGCCCTGCGTGGCGACGCAGGAGGCGCCGGCGCGGATGCCGGAGGCGACCGCAGGCGGGTTGGTGTCGAACGGGATGGCGTTCTTGTTGAGCACGATCCCGGCCGCGTCGCAACGCGCCTCGGCCTCGGCACCCGTCAGCCCACGGGGCGTGACGTCGGCGAGGAACAGATGCGTGTCGGTGCCGCCCGAGGTGATCCGGTACCCGCGTTCGACCAGCGCCTGCGCCAGCGTGCGGGCGTCGTCGAGGATCCGCTGACCGTACTCCTTGAAGCCGGGCTCCATCGCCTCCTTGAGCGCGACGGCCTTGGCGGCGATCACGTGCTCGAGCGGCCCACCCTGGGTTCCCGGGAAGACGGCCTTGTCGATGGGCTTCGCCCACTGCTCGTTGGTGAGGATGATCGCCCCACGAGGCCCGCGGAGCGTCTTGTGGGTCGTGAAGGTGACGATGTCGCAGTACGGGACCGGGCTCGGGTGGACGCCGGCAGCGACCAGGCCGATGAAGTGCGCCGCGTCACACATCAGGACCGCGCCGACCTCGTCGGCGATGGCGCGGAAGCCCTCGAAGTCGAGTTGGCGCGGGTAGGCCGACCAGCCGGCGATGATCAGCTTGGGACGGTGCTCGAGCGCCAGGCGACGGACCTCGTCCATGTCGATGGTGTGGTCGTCCTCGCGTACGCCGTAGGAGACGACGTCGAACCACTTGCCGGAGAAGTTGATCGCCATGCCGTGGGTGAGATGCCCGCCGTGGGGCAGCGACATGGCCAGGACCTTCTCGCCCGGGGCGACCGTGGCGAAGTAGGCCGCGATGTTGGCGCTGGCACCCGAGTGCGGCTGGACGTTGGCGTGATCGGCGCCGAACAGCTGCTTCGCGCGGTCGATCGCGAGCTGTTCGAGCGGGTCGACCGCCTCCTCGCAGCCCCCGTAGTACCGGCGGCCGGGATAACCCTCGGCGTACTTGTTGGTGAGCACCGACGCCTGCGCCGCCATCACGGCGGGCGACGCGAAGTTCTCGCTGGCGATCAGCTGCAGCTTGCTGCGCTGGCGGTCGAGTTCGGTGAGCAGTCCGTCGGCGACCTCGGGGTCGAGGTCGCGCAACTGGTCGAAGTCCGGACCCCAGAAGGTGCTCAAGACAGGCTCCACGTCGAGGAGAGGTGCGCGACGGCACCGTGGACGGCCGAGCCAATCTACCCCTGCCCGTCCCGGTGGTCACCCCCGGACGAGGCGGCCCTCGTCACGCGTCCCGGTCGTCGGGCATCGTCGCGGCGAAGGGATCGAGTTCGCCGCGCGCCACCTTCAGGACCTCGGCGCTGTCGAGCGGTCCGTCGCGCAACACGTGCGGTTGCCGGCGGGTGAGGTCGACGACGGTGGATGCGGACCGGCCAGGACGCGCACCGTCGTCGAGGTAGAGCTCGACCGCCTCGCCGAGCTGGTCGCGGGCCGCTTCGGCGGTGGTGGGCGCCGGCCCACCGCGGCGGCTGGCCGCCGTCGACGCGACCGGACCCACCGCCCGGACGACGGCCAGGGCCAGGTCGTCGAGCGGCATGCGGACGGCCACGGTGCCCTCGGTGCGACCCAGTTCCCACCGCAGGTTCGGTTCGGCGTGCAGCACGATGGTGAGCGGCCCGGGCCAGTACGCGGCGACGAGGCGTTCGGCGGCCTCCGGCACGATCGTGGTGAGGCCGGCCAGCTGCTTGGGCGAGCGGACCAGGACCGACAGCGGAACGCGCCGGGGCTGCTCGCGTGCGGCGAAGAGCCGGCCGGTGCCCTGGGCGTTGAACGCGTCCGCGGCGACTCCGTAGAACGTGTCGGTCGGCAGCACGACGAGCTCGCCGCGGCGCAGCACCTCCGTGGCGCGCAGCACCGCCTCCTCGCGGGCGTCACCGGTGACGTCGAGCAGTTCGCCAGGCACGTGGGCCGCACTCCTGTTTCGTCGGACGACGCTACCGCGCGCGGCGGGCCACGACGGCGCGGTCGGCGCCGGTGAGGTCACGCACGACGTCGACGGCCGTCAGGCCCACCGCGGTCGCGGCGGCGCGGGCGTCCCCGGCCCGGCGGTCGTCGATCTCGAGCACGACCAGGCCTCCCGGCCGCAACCACGCCGTGGCGTCGGCCAGCAGGCGCTCGACGACCTCGTGGCCGTCGGTGCCCCCGACCAGCGCCCGGTCGGGGTCGTGGTCGGCGACCTCGGGCTGCCAGCTGCCGCGGTCCGACGCCGGGAGGTAGGGCGGGTTGGCGACCAGGACGTCGATCCGGCCCCGCAGCTCGGGCGCGAGCGGCGCCAGCAGGTCCCCGTCCAGGATCTCGACCTGGTCGGCCACCAGCGGCGCGCCGGCCTCGCCGGCAAGGACCCGCCCGAGGTTGTCGCGCGCCGTCGCCACGGCCCGTGGGTCGACGTCGGTGGCCACGATCCGGGCACCGGACACCTCGACCGCCACGGACAAGGCGATGGCGCCGGTCCCGGTGCAGGGTTCGGCCACGATCGCCGCGCCGTGGCGGCGCGCCTCGTCGATGGCGACGCCGGCGACGATCTCCGTCTCGGGTCGCGGGATGAAGACCCCCGGCGCGCAACGCAGCTCGAGTTCGCGGAACCAGGTCCGCCCGAGCACCAGCTGCAGCGGTTCCCGGTCGGCACGGCGGGACACGAGACCGTCGAGGAGTGCCGCACCGCAGCCGTCGCAGCTGCCGGCGACGGCGACGACGTGTTCGACCAGCAGCCGTGCGTCGACGCGGGGGCTGGGCACGCCGGCGGCCGCGAGCCGCTCGGTCACCTGCCGAATGCGCTCGTGGTCGCGGCTCACCCCTCGTCCTGGATCGACGCCAGCCGTGACTCACGCTCCGCCTGCCGCAGGGCGCCGACCACCTCGTCGAGGTCGCCGCCGAGGAGATCGGCGAGGTTGTGCACCGTCAGTCCGATCCGGTGGTCCGTGACGCGGCTCTGAGGGAAGTTGTAGGTCCGGATCTTCTCGGAGCGGTCGCCGGTGCCGATCTGGCCGGACCGGGCGTCGGCGCGTTGCTGCGCCTGCCGGTCCTGCTCGGCCTGCAACAGGCGCGACCGGAGGATGCGCATCGCCTTGTCCCGGTTCTGGTGCTGCGACTTCTCGTCCTGGCACGAGACGACCAGGCCGGTCGGGAGATGGGTGATCCGTACGGCGGAGTCGGTGGTGTTGACGCTCTGGCCGCCCGGGCCGGACGAGCGGTAGACGTCGATGCGCAGGTCGTTGGTGTTGACCTCGACGTCCACTTCCTCGGCGGCGGGCAGCACCGCGACCGAGGCGGTGGAGGTGTGGATGCGCCCCTGCGATTCGGTGGCCGGGACGCGCTGCACGCGGTGCACCCCCGACTCGTGCTTGAGGTGGGCGTAGGCGCCGCGGCCGACGATCTCCAGGATCGCCTCCTTCACGCCGCCGATACCGGAGGCCGACTCGGACAACAACTGTGTCCGCCATCCCTGCCGCTGCGCGTACCGGAGGTACATCTCGCGCAGCTCCGCGGCGAACAACCCCGCTTCGTCGCCGCCCGCGGCGGCGCGGACCTCGACGATGACGTCCTTGTCGTCGTTTGGGTCGGTGGGGACCAGCAGCAGCTTCAGCTGCTCTTCGAGCGCGGCACGCCTGGCGGCGAGCTCGTCGAGTTCCGCCTTGGCGAGGTCGGCCTCGTCACCGGCGGACTCGGCCAGCATCTCGGTCGCGGCCTCGACGTCCTCACCGGTCTGACGCCAGTCGCGGTACGCGGCGACCACCTCGGCGATCTCGGCGTGCTGCTTCGCGATGGTCGTGTAGCGCTGGCCGTCGGAGACCACCTCGGGGTCGGACAACTGCGCTTCGAGGTCGCGGAACCGGGCCTCGAGCTGCTCGAGCTTGTCGAACACCGCTCAGCCTTCGTCGTCGGACGACTCGGCCGGATCCGCGGGCGCCGGATCCGGTGAGGGCTCGGGGTCACCGTCGACGCGCACCCGCGCCTCGGTGAGCTGGACCGGCATCCCGTCCCGGGCGAGCGTGATCTGGCTGTCCAGCGTGTGCGGGACCCGGCCCTCCCGCAACTCCTGCGGCACGACGGCCTCGAACGAGCGGATCGCGACCTCGATCTGGTCGCGGGTCGGCTGCTTGGTGGTGATCAGCTGCAACCACAGACCGGGCTTCATGAGGGCGCGCACGAAGGGGTTCTCGCCGCGGGAGGCGCCCAGGCGCAGACCCTCGTAGGCGAGGCCGGCGACCACGGGGAGCAGCACGATGCGCAGCACGACGTGGTAGAGGATCGAACCGAGCAGGCCGATGCCCTCCGGCGGCGGTACCAGGACGCCGGCCAGCGTGTAGACCACGACCGCCAGCAGCATCACCATGATCAGGAAGTTGGTACCGCAACGCACGTGCAGGGTCGAGTACGTGTCGACGCGCTCGGGTTCGAGCACCTCGCCGTGCTCCCAGGCCGCGATCGTCTTGTGCTCCGCACCGTGGTATTGGAACACGCGGCGGATGTCGGCCATGAGCGAGATGGCCCAGAGATAGGCCAGGAAGATGCCGATCCGGACGGCGGACTCGACGAGGTGGAACCAGACGCCGTCACCGAGCCGGTGGCCGAACAGCGCGTCCACGCCCTTGGTTCCGGCCGACGGCAGGAAGATGAAGATCCCGATGAACATCAGCAGCGCGATCAGCAGCGACGCGCCGACGGCGCCGGAGCCCAGCGGCTCCTCCTCCTCGTCGTCGAACGCCTGCGTCGCCGAGATGCCGAGCGCCTTCATGCCGATCGCCAGCGAGTCGGCCAGCGCGTAGCACCCACGCACCATCGGCTTGGCCAGGATCGGCCGTCGTCTGGGCAGGTCGGAGACGGCGTGGCACTCGAGCCAGATGTCGCCGTTCGGGCGGCGGACGGCGACCGCCCACCGGTCGGCACCGCGCATCATCACGCCCTCGATGACGGCCTGTCCCCCGTAGTAGTGCGGGGCGGCCTGGAGGGGATCGGTGGACGGACCCGAGGATCCAGCGCTCAAATCGGCATCTTTCGGCACATCGGAGACGAGGAGACGACCGTCACCGTTCAGGGACGACGAACGGGACCGTCACGCACGGTCGGGCCACGGTAGCCCGGACCAGTGTGCCGCCCGCACCCCCGACCCGCTGCCCGTGACCGGCCCCCTCACGGCGGGGGTGTCTCGACGGCGTCGGCGATGGGCAGCACGACGTGTGCCGCCAGCAACACGCCCAGCGGCACCAGCAGCAGGGCGGCGACGACGGTCTGCAGACTCACGGCCGCGAAGACCACGCCGACGGCCAGGGTGGCGAGCACCCGGGCCGGCCGGAGGACGAGCACGGCGACGCCGAGCCACAGCAGTTCGCGGACGGCTCGTCCGTCGCGCGAAGGATCCAGCAACAGCGGCCAGATCGTGACGGCGCTCGCGGCGACGGCCAGGGCGACGTTCGCCGACGCGACCGCGGCCAGGACGAGTGCGGTCCGGCCGGTCGCCAGTGCGAGCTCGATGTTGAGCCAGGCCACCAGCCCGACGACCACCTGTGCCAGCGCGAGCGCGACCTTCGCCCACCAGCGGACCGTGGCACCGGCCGCCAGGTCGCGGAAGCGGGCCCGCCGGTAGCGGACCGTGACGGCGGCCATGCGGCCCAGCCCCCACGTGAGCGGCAGCAGCAGCAGGAGCGACGCGCTGAGGCCGACGTGCAGCCGGCCGAGCAGCAACCCGAGCATGGCCAGGGCCAGCCAGGCGGCCGAGACCGCGAAGAACGGCCAGACGTCGTCGACCAGGGCCTCGCCGGCCCGGCGCAGTGCCTGCCAGAGGGAGCGCTCGCCGTCGTCGTCGGTGACCGGCTCGGTCACGCGCCGCGGGCCTCGAGGATCTGGCCGTCCTCGCGCAGGCAACGCTGCAGTTCGGAGACGTCCACGTCGTGGACGCGGCCGTCGATGCCGCTGGCCAGTGCCGCGGCCGTGCCTGCGGCCTGCCCGGCGATCATGAACTGGGGCTCCATACGGAACGAGGCGAAGGCCACGTGCGAGGCCGAGACGCACGCGCTGACCAGCAGGTTGGTGCACTCGTCCGGCCGGGGCAACATCGTCCGGTACGGGATCGGGTAGGGATCGACCGGCACGCTGAGGTACCCCTCGGTCATGGCCTCGGGGAACACGTCCGGGAAGCGGTACACCGGCGCGGCGACCCACTGGACCTCGCGGATGTCGATGTTGTAGCCGCCCATGCCGATGGCGTCGTCGACGGGGCCGGTGCGTCCCTGCAGGTCGTGCTGGGTCAGGACGAACTCGCCGCGCATCCTGCGGGCGTCGCGGACGTACAGCTGCGGCGGCCAGTGGTCGTTGTCGACGAACTCGTCACCCGGGAGCCCGTAGGCGGCCATCTGCCGGCGCACGACGGGTGGCACGGACGGGTCGTTGCCCAGGAAGTACAGCAGCCCCTGGGCCCAGTCGCGGTGGGCGCGCTCGATCTCGCGCCGCCGCTGCGCGTCCGCCCGGGGGTAGTCGAAGCTGCCGCCGAGGAGGCTGGTGGAAACGGGTCCGCCGCTGTTGATGTCGGCCTTGGCGTTGGGGACCGCGCCGATCCCCATGAAGTGCCGCAGCGTCGCGTCCTCCCCCAGGGCGTCGAGGTAGCGCCGCGCCAGTTCGAAGGTCGCGGGGTCGTAGCCCTCGGGGGCCGGGATGTCGACGCGCAGGTCGGGATCGTCGGTGAGGCACATGCGGTAGCAGTAGGACTGCAGCTTCCCGTCGCCCTGGCCGGTGTCGCCGATCTCGTCGTAGGCGTGGATGCCGGGCAGCAGCGCGCCGTCGTCGTCGACGGCGGACACCGGTACCAGGAACTGGTGCGGGTTGGGCAGCAGCTCGATCCTCCCGGCGAGCGACTCGCCGTAGCGGTCACGACCGTCGCGGCCGATGTCGTGGCTGACGCCGGCCATCGCGAGCAGATCGCCTTCGTAGGAGGCGTCGACGTACGTCGTCGCCCGGAAGCTGCGGCCGTCGGCGCCGACCACCTCGTCGATCCCACCGTTCCGACCGACCACGTCGGCGAGCCGCCATGACGGCACGAGTTCGATCTCCGGCACGTCGAGCCACGAGCGCAGCAGTTCGTCGGCTGCCGAGGGCTCGAAGCGCCACCGGTGCTCGTCGCCGTAGCGGGCACCGACCTCGACGAAGAAGTCGCGGGCGAAGCCACCGATGACGTGTTCCTGGCGCTCGACGTCGCTGCGCGTCAGGCCGCCCGTCACCATCCCGCCGACGTGCGTGGTGGGATCGGTCAGGACCACCCGGGCCCCGCGGCGCGCGGCGGCGACCGCCGCGACGACCCCGCCGGCGGTCGCGCCATGGACGAGCACGTCCACGGGGGCGCCGCCCGTCACTTGCCGGTGATCCCGGTGGTCGCGATTCCCTCGACGAAGTGGCGCTGGAACACGAAGAAGATGACGACCATGGGGAACGTGACGATCACACTGCCCGCCGCCAACAGCTCCCAGCGTTGCTCGAGCCCGATCGAGGGGTTGTCGATGATCGCCTTCAGTCCACGCGCGAGCGTGAACAGCTCCGAGTCACGCAGGAAGATCAGCGGCCGGACCAGGTCCGTCCACGCGACCTTGAGCTCCAGCAGGAAGACGACCACCAGCGCGGGCTTGGTCAGTGGCAGCGCCACCGACCACCACAGGCGCGGATAGGACGCGCCGTCGATCTGGGCCGCCTCGAACAACTCCCCGGGCAGCGTCAGGAAGAACTGGCGCAGCATGAAGATGTAGAACGCCGAACCGAACAGGTTGCCGGCCCACAGCGGGTAGAGCGTGTTGTTGAATCCGAGCGCGTCCCAGATCAGGAACTGGGGGATGAACAGCACGGCGCCCGGCAGCATCATCGTCGCGAGCACCGAGTAGAACAGCGGATCGCGGAACCGGAACTTGAAGTAGGAGAACGCGAAGGCGACCATCGCCGAGGAGATGGTCACCGAGATGGCGGCCAACGTCGCCACCAGCACGCTGTTCCAGGTCCACCGCATGATCGGTGCGATGGCGAACAGGCGCGAATAGTTGCTCCAGCGGATCTCGGAACCGATGAGCGCCGCGCTGAACACCTCCGACGGCGGCTTCAGCGACGCGGACAGCAGCCAGATCAACGGGTAGATGAACAGCACCGTGAAGAACAGCAGCGTGGCGATGAAGACGACGCGCGAAGCGATGTAGCCGGGCGTGCGCTCGGGCCTGGCGCCGACGTCCTGGGGGGCGAGCTCACGCTTGGGAGGCTCGACGACCTCGACGCCGTCGTCCTCCAGCGGCATGGTGTCGCTCATGGCTCACCCTCCCTCGTAGTACACCCAGCGCTTGCTGGTGACGACCTGCACGACCGTGACGATGCCGATGACCACGAACAGCAGCCAGGCGAGCGCGGAGGCGTAGCCCATGTTGAAGAACTGGAACGCCTGCTGGAACAGGTAGATCACGTAGAACAGGGCGGCCTGCGACCCGGCGCCGGTCGGCTGCTGGCCGAAGAACATCGCATACACCTCGGTGAACAACTGCAGCGAGGCGATGGTGTTGATGACGAGCACGAAGAACAGCGCGCCGCTGATCATCGGCACGGTGACCGAACGGAACCGCTGCCAGGGGCCGGCACCGTCGACCAGCGCCGCCTCGTAGAGGCCCGCCGGCACGTTGCGCAGCGCCGCGAACAGGATGATGACGGTGGTACCCACGCTCCACAGCATCATCATGATGATGCCCGGCTTGACCCAGGTGGGGTCGTTGAGCCAACTGGGGCCGGGAAGGCCGAGCGCCCGCAGACCCTGGTTGACCAGGCCGTTGTGGCCGTTGAGCAGGAGCAGGAACAGCGCCCCGACCGCGACGGCGGGGGCGACGTTGGGGACGTAGAACGCGGTGCGGAAGAACCCGCCGGCCCGGCCGACGCGGTTGAGCATCATCGCCAGTCCGAGGCCGCTGAGCAGGGTCCCGGGGACGTAGAAGACCGTGAAGTAGAGCGTGTTCCAGAGGCTGATGCGCACCCGTGGGTCGGCGATGGCCCGCTGGTAGTTCTCCATCCCGAGGAACTGGGTGTCGGGAACCAGTGGGTCGTAGTTGGTCAGCGACAGCCACAGGCTCCAGAGCATCGGCCCGATCATGAAGACCACGAAGCCGATGAGCCAGGGGGAGAGGAAGACGAACGCCCAGATGGTCTGACGTCGTTTGTGGGTCATCTTCGACCCGCCACGACCCTCGTCCACCTCTGTGCGAGCGTCCATTTCCTCCCCCTCTCCCCCGGGCAGATTACGCGCTCATCGGGCCGCGTCGATGGCCGCCTGGGCCTCCTGCTGGGCGGTCGCCATGGCCGACGCCGGGTCGGCGCCGGTCAGCACCGCGTTGACCGCGTCCTCCCACGCCGCCTTGAAGGCCGCGGAGGCGGGCGACGGCGGCAGGCCGAACGCGTTCTCCTGGTTCTCGACCACCGTCTGGACCGCCTGCTCGAACGACGGCATGTCCGACAGGTCGACGATCTCGCTGAAGATCACGTCGTCGGCCTCACGGTTGCCGGTGTAGACACCGGTGTTGGGTGCGCCCTCCTCGGCGCGGGTGTCCGCACGGGCCTGCGCGGCCTCGATCCAGGTGTCGGCCTCGGTCATGGTCTTGGCGAAGGTGCACGCCGCCTCGGGGTTCTGTGCCGAGGCCGTGACGGCCCAGCTGTTGCCGTCCGCCCACGTGATCGGCTGCCCGTCGGGACCCTCGAAGGGACGCACGGTGACCTCGGCGTCCGGCGAGGAGCCGGCGAGCACGTTGAGGTACCACTGCTCCATCGGCATGCCGCCGAGCTGGTCTGCCGCGTACTGGTTGTCGCCGCCGAAGAAGTCCCAGGTGTCACGGAAGTCGAGGAACGTGGTGCGGCCGCCGGCCGGCTCGTGGAAGGGCACCGTGAGCTCGAGCGCCTCGATGACACCCGGGTCGTCGAGGTTGGCCTCGAGGCCGTCCTCGCTGATCATCGGCGCGCCGTTGGCCCAGGCCCACAGGGGCAGGAACTCGGGCAGCTTGGGGTCGAGGCCGATTCGTTCCAGCCGGCCGCCCTCGTTGCGTGTGAGCTGCTCGTTGACCTCGGCCAGCGCCTCCCAGTCGGAGAGGTCGACGGTCTCGGGGTCGAGTCCGGCGTCCTCGAACGCCGCGTTGTTCAGGATCCAGACGCGGGAGTTGAAGAACTCCGGGAACGCGTACACGGTGCCGTCGACCGTCACCTGGTTGATCGCACCGTCGTAGTAGACACTGGTGTCGACGTCGTGCTGCGCGATGCACTCGTCGAGCGGAGCGAGCACGCCGCGGGCGATGTAGGTCCCGATCTCGTTGCGCGGGATGTTGACGAGGTCCGGCGGATCGTCGCTGGCCAGCGCCGACAGGAACCCCTGCTCGTCGAACCCGCTCTCGCTGAATTCGAGGTTGACGTCGGGGTACAGCTCGCGGAAGCGGTCGACACGGACCTGGGCGATCTGGTCGCCGGTCTCGTAGCCGAAGCCGAAGGCGAACAGGTCGCCGCTGACGTCGCCGGCCGCCGCGTCGCCGTCGGTGGTCTCACCGTCGGTCTCGCCGCCGTTGCCGTCGTCGCCGCTGTCGATGACATCGTTGTCATCCGGGGCCGCAGTACCATCGCCATCGTCGGAGCCACATGCCGCTCCGAGGACCGCGATGGCGAAGATCAGGGACAGAAACCGTGAACGCCTCGCCATGACACCCTCTTTCGAAGATTGCGGTCTCCCCATTCGCTCTCCCGCGAGGGGACGACCGTCGCCGAACCCTACCCGCGCAACGACCGTTGTGGTAGACCCCTTGTCGGATCGGTGGCGGTGACCCCCGCGACGCTGCCGCCGCGACGTCCGGAGTACCCCTCTTGGCCCCCACGATCGCCCTGGTCCACACCGTCCCGGCCCTGGCCGAGCACTTCGAGGCCCTGCTCGCCCAGCGTCTGCCGGATGCCCACCTGCACCACGCCGTGCACGAGCAGTTGCTGCAGCGCACGATCTCGGACGGCCACCTCTCCGAGGCGACCGCGCACGAGTTGGCCGAGGTCGTCGGCGACGTCGGGGCGGGGGCCGACCTGGTGCTGGTCACCTGCTCGACGCTCGGTCCCGCAGTGGACGCGCTCGCCGGTGGCGACGGGCCCCGGGTGGTCCGCGTCGACGAGGCGATGGGCCGCGAGGCGCTGCGACTGGGCGGACGGATCGGGGTCCTGGCGACGCTCACCAGCACCCTCGAGCCGACGGTAGGGCTGCTGGAGCGTCTCGCCGCCGAGGAGGGGCAGGACGTCGAGGTGGTGGCACAGCTGTGCGAGGGCGCCTTCGAGGCCGTCCGCGAGGGGGACGGCGAACGTCACGACGAACTCGTGCGTGCCGGCCTCGACCGACTGCTGGACCACGACGTCGAGGTGGTGGTGCTGGCCCAGGCCTCGATGGCCCGGGTGCTGGACACGCTCGACGAGCCGCCCTCCGTCCCGGTGTTGTCGAGCCCCGAACTCGCTGCCGACCACGTGGCGTCAGTCGTCGCCGGGTCCTAGCGCCGACAGGTCGGTCACCACGCCCGACCGCAACGCGCGCGGCAACCAGTCGAGCGCACCGTGCGTTTCGACCGAGGGGACGTACTCGAGCGCGACGGCCCCGGTGTAGCCGGAGGTCGCGAGCTGCCGGAGCAGCGCGAACAGCGGTGCCGCACCGGTCCCCGGCTCGCCCCTGCCCGGGGTGTCCGCCAGCTGGACGTGGGCCACGAGCTCGGCGACCGAGCGGTACGCGTCGAGCAGGTCCGGTTCGACCCGCGCCACGTGGTAGGCGTCGAACTGCAGCCGCAGTCCCGGATCGTCGAACGCGCGAACCAGCGCCGCCGCCGGCGCCAGGCGCGTGAAGAGGTAGTCGGCGACGTCGTGGTGGTTGAGCACCTCGATCAGCAACCGGATGCCGCTGCCGCGCGCGCGCGACAACGCCCAGGCGAGGTTGGTCTCGAGGGTTCGCTGCTGCACGGCGGGCGGGACGCCTCCGACGGCACGTCCGGCGAGCACGTTGATGACGGGGCATCCGAGGTCGGTCGCCAACTGCAGGGCCTCGTCGAGGGCACGGCGGAACGCCTCGATCCGCTGCGGGTCGTTGGCGTAGCCCCGGTCGCCTGCGGACAGGTCCCCCCCATGGACGTTGAGCAGGACGACGTCGACGCCGGCGGCGGCGACGGCGGCGATCACGTCACGCGGCGGGTGGTCGGGCCAGGGGAACTCGACCGCGCCGAAACCGGCCTCGGCCGCCGCCTCGAAGCGGCGCAACCAGGGCTGTTCGGTGAACAGGAACGCGACGTTCGCGGCGAACCTCATGCACGCGCCGCCGGAGGGGCGAGCAGCGCGTCGACCAGGTCCACCAGCAGGCGGTCGTCGCCGACGTTGCCCGGCACGACGAGGCAGCTCATCGACCTGCCGGCACCGGTGATGACGTCCCATCGGCCCACCCCGGGAGCGACCGGTCCGACGACGTCCGCGGCGAGGGCACCGAGCCCGGCCGCGATGGTCACCGCGGACGTGACGCCGCCCTTGGTGACCAGGGTCGCGGGTGCGACCGGCAGGGACGCCACCACCCGGGCCATCCGGTCGGCGACCCGCTCCTGGTCCTCGCGACCACCCGGGGCGGCGATGTCGGGCCGCGGCGTGGCCAGGACCGCGAACCCCGTCGCGGCCAGACGGGCGGCCACCGCCGCCGCGCAGCGTTGCACCTCGCGCAACGAGGGGTCGACGAGGGCGGCCAGGTCCGGCTCGACCACGGTGTCGGGATGGGCACGGGCGACGGCGGCCAGCTGTCGCGTCGTCGTCGGCACGAACGAGCCGCAGACGAGCAGGACACCACCAGGACCAGGAGGCGGCAGTGCGGCGGGACCGTCGGCGGTGGCGCCGCTGAGGATGCCGGCGAGGGTGGGGGCGCAGCGGAGGACGACCGGAAGATCTTCGGCGCGGGCGGCCAGAAAGGCGTCCGCGACCGCCCGCAGGTCCTCGACCGTCTCGGCGTCCGTGGCGCACACGGCGGCGCCGCTCGCAGCCAGACGTCGGAGCCGCTCCAGCACCGCGTCGGTCCCGTCGGCACGCAGGTCGGCGAGCGGGACGTGCAGGCCGTCGGCGGCGGCGAACCGGCCCGCGGAACGATGCTCCGCCCAGCGCAGCAGGTGCGCGTCGGGGTAGCCGAGCGCGGGATCGCGGGCGTACTCGGTGTCGTGCAGTGGCTGGCGTGCGCCGTCACGGGCCAGCAGGTGGACCCCGTCGACGGTGATCCGGCCGGCCTCGGGCAGGGCGGGGGCGAGCAGCAGCACCGGTTCCCGGCCCGGAAACCGGATTTCGCGGACGGCGTCGTACTCCTCGACGAGGTGGCCGCGAAGGGTGCTGTCGCCGCGCAGGACGTACTCGGCGTCCGGCCAGAACGCAGCCGCCGCCTCGCAGGCGTCGCGAACCAGGCGTTTCGCGACCTCGGGAGCCGCCGCTCGGCTGTTGGTCATGAGGTGCACGGCCGGCCAGGGTCGCGACGCCGCCGCCTGCAGGACCTCGCGGTCCAGCCCGAGCAGTACCCGGACGCCGGCCATGGTCTGCGTGCCCGTCGGGTCGTCGTCGACGACCACGAACGGCGTCGTGGCGCTCACGATGCCATGGCTTCGGCCTGACGGAGGCACCAGCGTGCGAAGACCTCGAGCTGGTCACCCGCGACCCAGTGGAAGCTCGCCCGTGCCCGCTCCAGCGCGTCGAGCACCTCCACGGTGCCGGGGGCGTCCCCGGCGCCGGTGTCGACGGCACGACGCAGGACCTCGAGGGCGAGTCGTGCGGCGCGGGACTGGTGGACGAGTTTTGCGCTCCAGGGGGCGAGGTCGCGACGCAACCGGACGTTGCGGAGCCCGCTCGCGAGGTGGTCGGCCGTCTCCGCGAGTTCGCCCAGCAGCGCGCCGACCTCGTCCAGGGGTTTCCGCCGGTCGCCGGCCGCGGCCTCGAATCCCGTGATGCAGCGCCGCAGCGGCTCCGCCAGGCGGTTGTCGAGCCGGTAGTCCCCGCGCCGGAGCGGGGTCCGGCGCGCGAGGTCGGCGAGCGCCGCGACGTCGCGGGCGTCACGCTCGTCTCCGGTCACCTCGTGCAGTGCCGCCCACCAGGCCCGATCCGCCTCGTAACCGGCGGGATCGGTCGCGTACGCCATGGCGGTGGCGACCGCGATCAGTGACGCCTCGGGCTGGATCGCCACGTTCGCGAGCAGACCGAGGGTCTCGGTGCCACCGAGGCGCGGGTCGCGGCCGGTCAGCGCGTTGAGGTGCGGGTCGTGCCGCATCTCGCCGTCGTTGACCGGGTGGTTGTCCCAGTACAGCACCGGCCGCCGGAGGCTGGCGGCCACCTGCCGAGTGTGCTCCAGGGTGAGGAATTGCGAGCAGACCTCGGGACCGGTCCACATGATCGGGACGTCGCGGTCGATCCCGGCGCCGATCTCGCGGACGTAGGCGTCGTCGGGATCCCCGTGGTAGTGCAGCGGGACGAACCAAAGTCGCCGATCGGGGCCGCGCTCGCGCAGGAAGCTCCGGACCAGGTCGACGAGGTGCACGTGGGCCGCCGCCAGCGTGGAGAAGCGTTCGGCGTCACCGCTGGAGGCGAAGTCCTCGGGCATGTCGTCGACCAGGAGACAGATCCGGTGCAGCCCGGCATCGTCGGCCGCCGCCAGCTTCGCGCGCAGCGCGGCGACGTCGTCGTCCTCGGTGAGACGCAGGCCGAGCGGGCTGAGCCCGAACCAGACGTCGACGCCGACCTGGGCGCCGGCCTCGGCCAGTTCGGCGAATCGGCGCCACTCCTCGGCGAGGTAGGGCTCCTGCCAGCGGTCACGGTGCAGCGGGTCGTTCTTGGGGGCATAGACATAGGTGTTGGCCCCGCAGCCGCCGAGGAACTGCACCATGCGGTGCCGGTCCTCCCAGGTGTAGGGCCGGCCGTAGAAACCCTCGACGACGCCTCGGACGGCGAGGGCACTCATCGGACGTGCACCAGTGCCTCGGCGATCTGGCCGTAGCGGCGGTGGGCGACGGTCAGGTCGGCGGCGACCACCACGCGTGGGTCCGGCTCGCCCGCCGGGGAGGTCAGCCAGAACCCCGTGAAACCGTGCTCCCCGGGTTCCAGCTCGAGCTGAGCGCGGGGCGGCTTCACCTGCCAGCCGTCGGGAACGACGAGCGCGACCTCGACCTCCTCGGCCTCGGGCGCCGGGTTGCGGACCTCGACCTCGAGTTCGAACGACTGTCCGGCGACGATGTCGGTGTGGTACGGGCGCACCCACAGGCCACGACCCTCGGCGTCGAAGTCGGTGTCGTCGAGGGGCAGCAGGTCGCGGTGCAACCGCTCGAGGTCACGGCCGCGCTCCTTGAGGGTCGTGACGAGCCTGTCGTCACAGGGGATCGCGCCCCAGTGGCCGGTCAGCAGCAGGTCGGGACGGATGCGTTCGAACAGGTCCGCCGTGACCCGGTAGTCGCTGGCGCTGAAACGATTCTGGTAGACGTAGTTGAGGCGGCCGTGGTCGTCGATCTGGTCACCGGTGGCCACCACGCGGCGCCCGTCCACCTCGATCTCGATCGCCACGGCGTAGAGCGTGTGCCCCGGCAACGGGTGCAGGACGATCTCGTACTCCTCCCAGGTCAGCGGCTGCTCGAGGGGCACGACGCGGTCGACCTCGATCGGGTCGTACCACAGGCAGGGAAGGTCGTAGGCGCGGGGACGTTGCAGGACGTCGACGAAGTTCTCGGGTCCCCAGACCTCGGTCCCCTCGACGCGGCGCAACAGCTCGAACCCGGCGACGTGGTCGTCGTGGTAGTGGGTCGGGATCGCCACGTCGATCGAGGTGACGCCGAACTGCCGCTTCAGCGCCGGAACGGTGTACAGCCACGGCCTGCGGGCGGCGCGATCGGTCCCGGCGGGCAGCCCCGCCTCGAAGTCGTAGCCGAAGTCGACCACGAGGGCCTTGCCGGACTCCGACAGCAGGACGTACGAGCGCGCGTGCGACGAGCGGTTGTAGAGCAGGTGCGGGCTCAGCGACTCGAACGGCTCGTCGCGGCGGCCGGTGAGCCCGAGGTGCTGGTTGCGCAGGTCGAGCAGCTCGCGGACCCGGGCGGCGGTGTCCTCCAGCGCGGCGACGGGATCGTCCATGACGGGGCCGTGCGAGGGCAGCAGCACGTCGGGCGCACGGTCGCGTACGTCCATCAGCGACAGCCACGTCATGGCCAGCCCCTCGGGGCCGGCGTAGGACCATTGGGTCGCGGCCAGGGACCACACCTTGCCGTGGCCGGCCAGCAGGTCGCCGGTGAAGGCGACGTCGACCCCGTCGACGGTGGCGAGGAAGCCGACGGAGCCGACCGTGTGCCCCGGCAGCGGGATGGCGGTCACGGTGATCTCGCCGTAGCTGGTGGGGACGTACTCGACGAAGGTCCCGTCGATCGGGATCGAGGTGACGAGCGAGAACCGGTCCTCGCGCGTGTTGTAGTTGTTGGCGACGTCGCGCGCGAGCCAGCGCTGTTCGGCACGGTCGAACAGTTCCTGCTCGGCGTGCGGCACCCAGATCCTGGCGCCGGCGGCCGTGGCGAGCGGCAAGCCCTGCCCCTGGTCACGGTGGTGGTGGGTCATGAGCACGTCGGTGACCCGGCTCACCCCGATCTCGGGCAACTCCTGCAACACCGCGCCGGACCCGAAGTCGATCAGCACGGCGTCGGTGCCGGCCCGGATCACGTACACGTTGCACGTGTCCTCGAACCGGTACAGGTGTTCGGACAACTGCTGGATCTGCACGAGATTCCCTTGTACTGCTCAGTGACGGTGCATGCGCTCGGGCACGCGTGGGTCCCCCGGGTGTTCGCTTCCCGGCATCAGCCGGACGTCGCGCCGACGCCGTTGCGCCAGCCATTGGTCGAAGCGTCGGCCGCGCTTCGCAGCCCACAAGTCCGAAGCGATCGCTTCGCTGACCTCCGCCAGCGGTGTCGTCCGTCGCGGACGCACGCGCAGCAGCTCGGCGACGAGCCAGCCCAGCGGTCCGGCCAACGGCCCGACCACGTCGCCGGCGGCGGCGCCGAAGACGGCGGACTCGGTGGCGGCCCCCCGCTGGCCTCTGATCACGTCGTGGTGTTCGACCACGGCCCCGGGGACGGCTGCCCCGGCCTCGCGCAGCCCGACCTCGTGGGCGTGTGCCGCCAGCCGGGCCGCGCATCCGTGATCGGCGAGGACGACCTGCGCGAGGGTACGGGTCTCGGCGCGCACGAAGCGGTCGAGGTTGCGTCGGTAGTGCGACTCGATCTCGTCCTCGGTGACCGCGACGTCGGCCGTGACCGTCTCGAAGACCCGGCGCACCACGTCGGGGGCGAGCGGCGCCGCCGGGTCGGTGCGACGCGGCGTCCCCGAGCTGGCGGCCTCCGCCTCGACGATCGCCTCCTCGACCAGGGTGTGGACGAGCCAACGGCGCAGGCGGCGTGCCTCGGGGCTGCCCGGGGCGGGCAGGTTGGACGCGCCGGCCTCGATGCCGACGAGGAGCTCGCGTGCGTCGACGTCGCGTCCGGTCAGCACGAGATCACCGACGACGGCCACCACCGCGGCGGCGCTCGCGTCCCGATGGGCCCGGGGACTCGTGGTCGGACTCACCGGTCCCCCGCTTCGTCGCCCTCACGCGGGCCGAACACGACCGGGACGCTGCGCGTGTAGAGCACGCGCCCGAAGTACATGACCTTGACCAACGCCCAGGACGTGACGCCGGACGCTCCGACGGGGCACGTCAGCGTGAAGCGCACGGTGGAGCGCCCACCCCCCGCGACCGCGAACCCGGTGGTCCACGGCCCCAGTTCGTCCCAGGTCCCCCATGGACTCACGACCTGCACCTCGCCGCGGACGTCGCCCGCGACGTGGTTGTGCAGGTCGACGAGGAGTTCGCCGGGGTGACCCTCGGTGGCGTGCACCCGCTCGGTCAGCACCTCGGCGGTCAGTTCACCGCCGATGGCCGCGACCCGGTCCACGTCGGTGGGCTGCTCGACGATCGCCGCCTTGCGCGTGGACCGTTCCAGGTAGAGCACCCGGGCTTGCCCGTCCGCGGGTGCACGAGACCGGTGCCCCAGATCGACCGTGAGCACGTCCTCGTGGACCTGGCCGGCGTCGTCCCCGATTCGTGCGGCGACGAACCAGCGGCCGGGAGCGGCGTGCGCGGCCGGCTCGACCCGGACGCGGAAGACGTCGTGGGCGCCGGGCGCGAGGTGGAAGGAACGCTGCGGAGGGGACGCCTCCCAGCCGTCGGGCGGTCGCAGCTCGACCATGCCGGCGACCTCGGCGTCCGTGCGCTGGGACGCGACGACGACGTCGAGTTCGAACGGCCCGTCGGCGAGGACGGCACGGTCGACGATGCGGACCGTCACCGGTTGGTAGCCGATCGGGGCCGCGCCCTTGTTGTGGAGCCAGTAGTCACCGAACACCGGCTGCGCCGGTTCCCGGCGGCGCCCGAGTTGCGGGCCGGACGCGGCCGGCAGCGGGTCCGTCGCGAGCCGGAAGGTGGCGATCTCGTAGGGTGAGAAGTCGTGGACGAGCGCGCCGTCCACCACCTCGGCGCCGGTCAGCGGTACCTCGAGCAGGTCGGCGGTCTGCGCCGAACGGATCGGCCGGAACAGCGCGACCGAGGCGCGTCCCCCGCGACCGTTGGACTCGTAGGCCCGCACCGTGATGGCGTGCGTCGGGTCCATCCGTGGATCGGCCATGACCGCCATGGGATTGCCGGCCGGCTTCAGGGTCGTCACGACGACGTCGTCGCCCTCGACCAGCAGGAAGGCCTGCGCGGCCGGCAACCCACCGTCGTGGACGCCGGTGGTGCGCGCCAGCAGCGGCTCGTTGTGCTGGGCGGCGGCGCGAACGAGACCGAGATCGCGCCAGTCACCGGCACCGGCCGCGATGGCGTACTCGAAGCGGTGCGTCCAGTGCTGGAACTGGAAGCTGGAGCCGTCGGGAACCGTGCGGCGTGGTGGATCGAGCCACACACCGGACGGCCACCCGCTGCACGAGCGCATCAGTGACAGGTACAAGCTGCCGTCGACGTCGACGTTGCAACCGGGCAGGCCCCGGTTGACGACGACGACGGTCCGGTCGGCGGCCGTCCCCTCGTCGGCGTGGAGGGCGGCCGGCTGGGGCACCGTGACGCGGGCGGTCCCGGCGAGCTGCGTCGTCACCTCGGCCAGTTCGAGGTGGGTGGCCCGTGGGTCGACGCCGGCGACGACCAGCACCGGCAGGTCACGGACGCCGCGCAGGTCGGCGTCGGGCGACCAGACCTCCCGCAGCGGGGTGGCGGCCGGCACCCAGAGCCGGGCACGGCCACGGTCGTGGAGTTGCTGCTTCAGCCGGGCCGCGTAGGCCGGGTCGGCGGCGGCCAGCAGCTGCGCGACGAAGGCGTTGTCCTGTGGACCCCCGACGGCGAATCGCACGTCGGGCAGGTTGGAGTCGGTGTCCATGCTCCCGTAGCGCGGCCCGTCGCCGCGCGAGACCGTGGACGTGACGCCGCGACGGACCAGCGCCACGACCAGGTCGCGGACGCCCTCGGACTGCCCGTCGTGGTCGGGAGCGACGACCTCGGCGACGGCGATCGCGCGCGACGCCGGCGGGGCGTCGTCGTCGACGAGGTCGACCGCGGCGGTCGTCCCGACGCCGAACCAGTTGTACGCGGGGTTGTCCAGCGTGTACGGGCTGTCCGCCACGTCGATGGCGGGGAAGCCGGCTCCTCGTCCGACGACGGCGTTGCCCACCTCGGACAACGGCAGACCGCCCGGCACGTCGGCGGCCACCCGCATGCGCAGCAGCACGTCCTGGTCGGCGAAGCCGTCGAGGTCGGTGCGGCAGCACAACCGGTCGACGCCGGGGTGGAGCGTCATGGTCTGCACGAGGTCGCAGCCGGCGATCCCGCCCCGGACGACCAGGCGTTGCCCGACCGCGCTGTGCTCGCGGACGACCTGGGCCGGGCGCTCGGAGCTCGCCGTGACCTCGCCGGTCGGCGTCAGGTGCCAGGGCCCCTCGCCGTGTTCGGGATGGGTGGGGTACTCGCGGTACGCCAGGATCTCGTTGGCCAGCCCTTGCGGGCGCAGGACCTCGGTGCCGTCGCGCAGGTCGCGGAGCGAGCTGATCGCACCGCCACGTCGCGGGTCGACGGTGACCTGCAGCACGTCGTTGGTGATGACCAGGCCGTCGTCGCGCGACCACTGGGCGTCTGGCGGCAGATCGGGTGCCGGCACCAGACGGTAGGTCCGGTAGCCGAGCGACGGCACGGCGTCGGCCAGCAGGGTGAGCGTGCAGGCGCGCAGGTGCCCGTCCGAGGACCGGTCGATCGCCTCGACGACGAACGGCACGTCTTCGCCGGCGTCGTCGAGCACCCGCAGCCCGCGCGCCGGCCGGTGCAGGGACACCCGGGCGGTGACCGGGTCCCTCCGCGTCCACCCGAGCGGGTTGAAGACGACCAGTGGCTGCCCCTCGCCGCGCGTGTCGATGCAGGAGCCGATGTGGTCGAGCGCGTCGTCGAGCGCCTCACCGGCCAGCTCGTAGGTGTCGCGCCATCCCCCCAGCAGGTCGAGGTAGACCTGGTCGGACTCGGTGCCCGTGATCCCGTCGTGGTGGGCGCCGTACAGCAGTTGCCGCCACGCCTTGTCCAGCGCCTCGGCCGGATAGCGGGCGCCCAGCAGTGCGGCGACGGTGCCGAAGCGCTCGGCGGCCAGAACGCGGTTCTCCCCGGCTCGCTGCGCCTGCTTGGTGTCGATGTAGGACACGTCCTTGCCGGTGTAGATCGGGTTCATGTCGCGGGTCTGGGGGCTCGGGCCGACGCCCGACGCCAACTCCTGGCGGACCGCGGCGAAGAACTCGCGCGGCAGCGCGACCTGGAACCGGGGCCACACGTACCGCGCGTTCCATGCCCTGGCGATCTCGGTCATCCAGCGGTTGGGTGGCGTGTAGTCCGAGCCGACGGGCAGCAGCACGTTGCGGGTGGCCGCCACCTGCGCGAGTTCGCGGAAGAGCCGGTCGGCCTCGTCCATCGCGTGTTCGAGGTCGGTGGCGTGGTCGAGCTCCCAGCCGGCGGAGTAGTGGTTGGCCATGTAGCTGGTCAACAGCCCGACGCCGCTGGGCGCGACCCAGTCGAACTCGCTGGAGAACTGCATCGAGGCATTGCCACCGGGCGAGCGCGACGGGCCCCACTGGTGGAACGGGCCGCGCGCGCACGAACTGGAGGTCAGCCCGGCCGCGGCCATCATGCCCGGGAACTGCGGGTCGTGACCGAACGCGTCCAACTGCCACGCCGACCCTGGATCGCCCCCGAGCACGTCGCGTTGGTAGCCGATGCCGTACACCGCGTTGCGGGCGGTGCTCTCGGCGCTGGTCAGGTTGGTGTTCGGTTCGTTGTAGGTACCACCCATCAGCTCGAGGCGTCCGTCGGCCAGCAACTGCCGCAGTTCGTCACGGCGCCAGGGGAAGGTGTCCCAGTACGGCTTGAGGTAGTCCAGTTCGGCGAGCACGAAGCGGTAGTCGGGGTCGCGGCGGGCCATGTCGAGGTGGGCGTCGATCAGGGTGAACGCCGGCTGCTGGCGACGGCCCTCCCACGGTCGTTCCTCGCGGGGGAGCTTCTCCCACGTCTCGGTGTAGAAGGCCTGCGTGTTCCACCACACCGGGTCGTAGTGGAAGTGCGCCACCATGAACATGCGCCAGCCCGGTTCGGCGACCTCGAACGCCAGCGGCAGCTCGGGCCGTTGGTCGTCGCCGCCGGCCTCGAGGATGACGGTCGCGTCCGCGCGGTGGCCCGCCGACAGGCCGGCGCCGACGGTGACCGGGACCTCGACCGCCTGCTCGCCACCGTCGGCGAGGGTGACGGCCGCGGCGCCGGTCACCCCGTCGCCGCGCACACGGACGGTGCCCGTGCCGCGCCCGGCGAGGCGGACCCGCACGACCTGGCGCGGTCCGTCGTCGGAGGCGACGAACCGCGGCAGCGTGGTGGCGTCGAGCAGTCTCATGATCGGCCTTCCGGCCCGGCGCTCCCGCCCCGTGGCCGCAGCGCCGCGGCGTCCGCGACGTCGACGCCGGCGGCCACCGCGGCGAACAGTGCGGCGCCCCGTGCGGCCGCCTGGGAGACCGGTCGGTGCTCGAGTCCGGGGAGGTGCCGTTGGCGGGCTTCGGCGACCAGTGCGTCGCGGCTCGAGCCGCCGGTGGTGATCACCCGCCGTGCCGGACCGGTCAACTCGATCAGCGTGGCATGGCGCTCGGCCGCCTTCGCCGCGATGCTCTCGACCGCGGCGCGCCACATCTGTCCGGCCGACGCGGCGTCGGGCGGCGGCCCGGTCACCGTCAGCTCGTCGATCCACTGGTCGAGTCGTTCGGCGTCGACGGGCGGTGCCGACGGCGACCCGAGCCACGCGTTGCGGTCGGCGCCCCGTGGATCGGCGAACCCCAGCAACGCGGCGAGGCGACGCAGGCGCGCGCCGGACGGGAAGCCGCCGATCAGGGCCAGCTGCCCGGCGACGACGTGACGGCCGGTGGTGAAGCCCAACGCCGCCGCCCACCGTCGCCGAGGGCGCGGAAGCGGCGGGGCCACGGCGCGCAGCAGCACCTCGGCGCTGCCGCAGGAGTCGACGACGTCGTCGGCGGTGACGGCGCCGACGCCCACGGCGGCGCAGAGGTGGTCGTGACCCGCGACGGTCAGCGCGGCCCCCTCGAGCCCGGGGATGCCGTCGACGACGCCGAGCGGACTGCCCGCGGTTCGCAGCGGCGGGAGGAAGGTGGCGTCCACGCCCGACCAGGCGAGCGCATCCGGCCACCAGTCGAGGCGCTCGACGTCGAGCCAGCCGGTCCGCGACGCGAGCGAGGGTTCGGCCACCCGCTCGCCACCGAGGAGGTGGACGACGTACTCGGCGACGTTCGACCAGCCGACGGAGCGGGCGAGGGCAGGGTCGGTGTCGACCAGCCAACGGTGCTTGACGAGGCTCGGCTTGGCCGAGACGGGAAGGCCGGTCATGGCCGTGAAGTCCGGGAGGTCCTCGGCCAGGCTCGGGACCAGTTCGGCGGCGCGTGCGTCACCCCAGGTCAGGGCAGGAGCGAGCGCCGCCCCGTCGACGTCCAGCAGGAAGCCCGCCTCGGCCATGCTCGCGACGCCGATCCCCACGATCGGACCCCCGATGCCGTACTGGGCGGCCGCGCACGTCTCGAGCGTCGTCGCCAGCAGGTCGCGCGCATCCAGGGTCGGCGAGCGGGACGTCGTCGACCAGGGGGTCGGACGTTCGGCGCCGCCGTACTCGGCACCGTCGGCCCCCAGCACCACCGCCTTGCAGCTGCTGGTGCCGATGTCGATGCCGAGCAGGAAACCGTCGGTCACCGCGTGACCTGGCACGTGACGGCAACGGAAGGACGCCGGGCCGCCGTCATGGCTTGACCTCGCCCGACCCACGGATGCGCAGGGTGGTCGGAAGCACGATCTCGCGGACGGGCTGGTGGTCGCCGTCGAGCCGCTCGAACATGACCTCGGCGGCGCGGCGGCCCATCGCCTGGGGGTCGTGCGCGACCACCGTCACCGGCGTGCGCAACATGTCGGCGTACTCGAGCTCGTCGAATCCGACGAGCGCGATCACGCGGTCCGGCCGGTCGTGCAGGGCGCGCAGCGCTCCGAGGCTCATGCGGTTGTTGACCGCGAAGATGGCGGTCGGCGGTTCGTCAAGCTCGAGCAACTGCGCGGCCTCGTCACGCGCGGCGACCACGTCGGAGCAGCCCAGGCGCAGCAGCGTCGGGTCCACCGTCAGCCCGGCCGCGGCGATCGCGTCGTGGTAGCCACGGATGCGTTCGCGCGCGGTGTAGATGTCCGGGTCGTCGGCGAGCAGACCGATCCGGCGGTGTCCCTGGGCGATCAGGTGTTCGACACCGCGCCTGGCTCCGCCGAGGTTGTCGAGCAGCACCGCATCGGCGTCCACGTTCACCGGGGGGCGGTCGACGAACACGACGTGGAGGCCGCGGGCGATCTCGGGCGCGAGGAAGCTGTGGTCGCCGGCTGCGGGGACCACGAGGATGCCGTCGACCCGGCGGGCGTACAGCGTCGCGAGCAGCTCGCGTTCGTGGCGAGGATCCTCCCCGGAACTGCCCGCGACGAGCAGGTGGTCGTGCTCACGCGCCACGTCCTCGACGGCACGCGCGATGCCCGAGAAGAACGGGTTGCCGACGTCACCGATCACGAGTCCGATGGTCGAGGAGGTCTGACCGGGGCGCAGGCTGCGGGCCAGGTCGTTGCGCTGGAAGCCCAGTGCGGTGATGGCGTCGTTGACCCGCTCCAAGGTGGCGGTCCGCACGGTGGGCTCTTTGTTGACCACCCGGGACACGGTCTTGAGGCTGACGCCGGCCAACTTGGCGACGTCGTGCATGGTCGGCCGCGAGGTGACGGGCCGGGTCGCTGACGGCTTCACGTGGGAACCTGGGACAACGTTGTCAACACGATCGATCCCCGCCGGTCCCATCCTGCCAGCTTCTGGGCCGGCAGCGCCACTTCCCGGCCGACTCATCCGTGCCCCCCGGCGAGCAGGAGCCGGATCTTGTCGCGGGCGACCTGCTTGACGGCGGCCCGGCCCTGCGCGAGCACCTCGTCGGGCAGCGCGGCGAGCTCCGCCGAGGTGCGGCGCTCGCCGCCGACCGCCGCGAGCAGGGCCTCCTCGAAGTCGGTGGCGATGTTCATCTTCGAGATGCCGCCGCCGGGCAGCTCGATCGCCTGCTGCACCATCGCGGCCGGGAGCCCGGACCCCCCGTGCAGCACGAGCGGGACGTCGCCGACCGCGGCACGGATCGCGGCCAGGCGCGCGAAGTCGATCGTCGCGCCGGAGGGCGGATAGGCACCGTGGGCCGTCCCCACCGAGATCGCCAGCGCGTCACAGCCGGTCGTCTCGACGAACCGCGCCGCCTCGTCGGGGTCGGTGTAGCTGTCGGGGCCGCCTTCGGTCGCCATCAGCGCGGTCGTGGTCAGCTTCCCGAGCTCGGTCTCGACGCTGACCCCGCGCGCGTGCGCCTCTTCGACGACCGCCCGGCTGCGCGTCGCGTTCTCGTCGTAGGGCTGCTGCGACGCGTCGAACATCACGGAGGTGAACCCGGCGTCCATGGCCTGCCGGATGCGGTCCTCCTCCCAGGTGTGGTCGAGGTGCAGGGCGTACGGCACGTCGACCGCCAGGTCACGAACGACGCGGTCGACCTCGTCACGGAAGGCGGCGGGGGTCAGCGCGAACCAGCCGAGCTCGCGTTGGCTGATCTCGACGATGAACGGGGCCCGTAGTTCGACGGCGGCCTCGATGACCGGCTGCACGCAGGCGAGGTAGCGCGGGGAGAAGGCGGGCACGGCGTAGCCGGCCCGTTGCGCGGCCGGGAGCAGTTCGCCGAGCGTGGACGCGCCCGGTGGTGGCGGCAGCTGGCGCGGCGTCATGGTCGCTCCTGGGGACGTCGGGACCGCGCCCACGCCGACCGGATGGCGGCGTAGTCGCGGTCGGTCATGGGGACGGGCTGCCCGGCAGGGCGCTCGCCGGGGGCACCGTCGTCGGCGCGGGCCGCGACGAAACCGTCGATGGCGACGTGCCCACGGCCCTTGGTCCACGGCGGCAGGTCGTCGAGGTGCGTGGCGTAGTACAGCGAGGGCACGCCCAGCGCCGGCTGCACCTCGAGGTAGTCGTGGAAGCTCTGGGGGTCGGGCATCGGCCAGTTGTCGGTGTCGATGAGCAGGGACGGGCAGGCGGCCTCGGCCACCCGGGCGCGGTGCACCATCTGGCTGACCACCGGCGCACGGGTGTTGATGTCGTTGAGCCGGATCATGTCGGTCACGTCGGCGAAGTAGGCGTGGGGCGTGTGGGTCATCACGAGCGCGTCCGGCTTCACCCGCTTGGTCTCGTCGTAGAGGATCCACAGCAGCAGGTGCAGCAACTCCATGCCCCATGCCTCACCGTGACGCTCGAGACCAGGGCCGGACGGGGTGCGGGCGCTGAAGTCGACCTTGAACCCGTCGGCGTCGTAGCCGTCGGGACCCAGCATGCGTCGCACGGTCTGGCGCAGGTGGGCCTCATAGTGGGGATTGGAGGGGTCGACCCCCATCGGCTCGCCGGCGCGGTTGCGCACGCACCACGCCTCGGGGAGTCCCTCGGGATCCCAGGCCTTCCACCACAACAACACGCGTTGACCGTCGGCGTGGCGGCCGTCGATCCAGCTGCGCAGGTCGGGCCACTTGTCGAGGTCCGCCTCCCAACCGCCGTAGGTGCGCTGCCACTTGTCGTCGAGCACGACGGTGCCCGGCCGCAGGTCGTTGGCGGCGAGGGCGGCGAGGAAGTGGTCGTAGTTGGCCTGGGTGGCATGGTCCTGCGGGCCGCCTCCCACCTCGCTGCTGCGCACGCACTGCGATCCCCAACCGCAGAAGATCGGCTCACGCCACCAGGCCGGCGGGGTCTTCGGGCCGGTGGCCCGAGGCACCCAGCCGCGTTCCTGCAGCGCCGCCCGTTGGCGCGCGATCGCCTCGTAGGGGTCGTCCGCGCCGAACCGCAGGCTGAGGGTCGGGGTGGTGAACGTCCCGTCCACCCGGGTCTGGGCCTCGTACGCCAACCGGAACGAGAACGCCCCCTCCACCGCGTCGTAGTGCAGCGCGGTGAAGTTGTGCCGTTCGGGGGCGGCCTCGATCCCGATGCCCAGGATCGGTCCGTCCGGCAGGTCGTCGGTGTCACCGGCGACCGGCTCGCGTGCGACCGCCAGACACAGCGGCGGCGGGGTGAACAGCCAGTGCTCCTTGCCGGGTACCGAGCTGCCGAGCACGTCGAGGATGGTGCTCTCGCCGGCCGCGAGCACCCGGCGTTCGCTCCCCCACGGCTCGGGGTTGCAGATGCTGCGGAAATCGGCGCCGCTGTGGTGGAAGCCGCTGCCGTGGCGGCGGTCGCCGCTGTAGTAGCCGCCCAGCAGGTGCACGTCGGTCAACAGGCCCGTGCCCTCGACGACCAGCGCGAACTGCACCTCGGTGTCGCGGAGGTCGACGACCAGCCGCTTGTCGTCCCACGCCGTCGACACCATGCCGATCGTGATGCGCTGACCGTTGTCGACCTGCTCGATCTCGGGCGGGTGCAGTTGCAGGGTGTCATCGAGCTCGCCGGCGGTGTGCACGCTCCACGGCAGCAGCACCTCGACCCAGGGCTCGCCCTCGGTGTCGGTGATCATCGCGTAGGGCCGCTCGTCGGGCAGCCACAGCAGGTAGGCATCGGCGCGCAGGTACACCCCGTCGGGGCGTCGGTCGACATGGACACTCATGCGGGGAGCAACTCCGGGTCGTCGAGGGCGGCCTGGCACCCCATCAGCGTCACGCCGACGCACCAGGCGTGGGACAGCGTGAGGATGGAGCCCTTCGGCTGGAAGCAGTCGGTGTGGTAGTAGCGCTCGGTGACCATGCCCCGCCGGGCGTTGAAGTCGCCGTCCTCGCGGGCGATCAGCTGGAGGAAGCAGGCCAGGTTGTCCTGGGCGCGCTGGTGGAAGTAGTCGTCGCCGGTGGCACGCCACAGGTACATCAGCTCGGGCAGGACGATGAGCCCGTAGGCGTGCAGGTGCTGGTTGGGCGGCGAGGCGTTGTCGGCGCCACGGGTGCGGAAGTCGTAGGCCCGCAGGATCGTGTGGGCGCCGAACTCGATGTTGTAGCTCCACCGGAACGTCATGGTCCAGTCGGCGGCGAGTCGTGCGAGGCCGAGCCAGCGCTGGTCGCCGGTCGCGCGGTGCAGGGCGACGTAGGCGAGCACGGCGTTGTAGGCGTCCTCGCTGGTCGGGGCGAGGTGGACGTCCTCGGGCGCGCCGTGGACGAAGGCCTCCTCGACGTGGTGGGCATAGTGTCCGCCCGCCCGTTCGGCGACAGCCAGCAGTTCGGGGCGACCGAGCACGTCGGCGCCCTCGACCAGGGCGGCGACCCACAGCAGCCCGGCGGCGCCGCGCCGGTCGACCACCTCGCCGGTCGCCTGGTGGTAGTACGAACCGAGGTTGCCGGTCTCGTCCGCGCTGGCGACGGCTCGGTCGAGGTTGCTCGCGGCGGCGGCGATCCAGTCGGGATGCTCCATGCCGTCGGCGCGCTCGGCGCGGACGGCCCGCAGCGTGAACAGGGTCGCCTCGGCCAGCGTGCGTGCGTGCAGGCGATCGGGATCGCGGTTCCAGCCACACCCCCAGCCACGGTCGCGTCGCCACTCGCCCCAGAACGTTCCCGCGGGGGTGAGATTGGCGCAGATGTGGTCGATGACCCGCGTCCCGGCTTCGACGTAGCGATGGTCGTCGCCGCGCCGTCCGTACGCCAGCAGCGTCTGCGCCCAGGGGATCCCGCTGACCCAGGCGACGTGCATCGAGGGGCGGTCGAGGTCGGGATGCGCGCGGTCGAACGCGGCCGTCTCGAACAGCGCGTCGTGCTCGGGACGCCAGTGCCAGGCGTGCAGCCCGTGGGCCGTGAGCTCGGCACCGGCGGCGGCATCCATCCATGGCGCGAGCGGATGGGCGGCGCGGTCGCGGGCGTAGCCGGCCCGCAGCAGCGGCACGTAGGCGTGCGGGTCGGGCGGTCCGACCCACAACAACAACGCGAAGCGGTGCCGTTGGCCGGGCTCCCAGCGGTGGTGGGCGACGTTGGGAGGTGACGGGTCGGGGTCGCCGCGGTAGACGACCGGCTCCTCGCGGAAGGGCAGGTCGACCCAGATCCGCGGAGCCGGTTCCGCGGCGAAGCCGATCCCGCTCATGCCCACGGGGGTCGCATGCGTCGCTGCGATCCCGCCGCAGGTGGTGTCGCTCCAGCCGAACACGGCCGGGGTGGCGGCGCGGTCGGCCCGGAACGACCACCACGAGGAGTCGAACGCCTCGGGCCGGCCGCCCTGCACGACGGCGCGTGGATAGGCCCCGGCCGTGCCCTTGGGGCGGTTCTCGCGGTAGAAGCAGGCGGGCACGAGCCAGCGTGGTGCGGTGACCCCACCGTCGAGGTGCGCCTGCACCCGCAGCCCGGCCGTCGCGGCGGGGCCGTGCCAGCTCACCTCGAGGGTGGCGGTGACGACGCCACCGTCGACACGAAGCCGCAGACCGGCGTCGAGGCGGTCGGTGGTGGCGGAGGCGAGGACGCCGTCGGCGTCGGACTCCACGGCGGCGATGGGGACGGTGGTGACGGTGCCGTCCTCGTCACGCAACTCGAGCAGCTCGCGCACGTGCAGCCGGGCGTCGCCGTCGGAGACGGTGATGCGGTCGCGGTCGACGTGGATCTGCGGCACGGAGTCAACCGACATGCCGGCTCGCGGTGTTCCAGGCGTCGACGCGGAGGGACGGAGGGGCGTCGAGGCCGATCCAGTCCACCGCGATGGATGCGGACTCGCCGGGCAGCAGGGTGAGGTGCCCGCCGCGGAAACGGACGTGACCCGCGGCGGTCACGGCACGCGCGTCCCTGGCGGTCACGCCGACGGCCACCGTGTCGCCGGCGTTGCGAACCGTGACCCGGCGTCCGCTGGCGTCGCGCTGTACCTCGAGTCGTGCGGCCGGCAGGCTGCGCATCGACCGGAGGTCGTCACCGGTGGCGAAGAGCGAGCGGTTGGTCGCCCGCACCGCCCCATCGGCATCGCACAGGACGAGGTCGAGCCAGAACAGCGTGTCGGCCGCGTCCGGCAGCGGCCAACGAAGCGCCGCCACCTCGGTGGTCGCCGCGCCGGCGACGTCGACGACGACGTCGTGCCGGGCGAGCATCCGGCCGTCGACCGCGTGCATCGAGGCTCGGACCCACCCGCCCGGAAGTGCCTCGAGGCGGCTGCTGACCCAGACCTCGGCCGTGAAGGCGTCGTAGCCGGCCCACACCTGGGTCGGGGAGGTGGCAGCCACCAGGAACGGGGCGTAGACCGCGGCGGCGGCGTGGTAGGCGGCCTTGGGGCGACCGGCGTAGTCCACCGCGCTGGTGCAGAAGACGTTCGGGAACGGCTCGTTGAACTGCCACGGGATCGAGCCGCTCTGCCGCCACTGCCGCCGCCGGTTGGCCTCGAGGGCGTAGCGCAGCCCGTCGGCCTGCAGGAACTGGCTCGCCTCGACCAGGCTGCGCAGGTCGTCGAAGGGGCCGAAGACCTGCTCGAGCAACGGCGTGTTGACCCAGAAGTCGCCGCGGTGCACGACGTCGGGGTTGGACCGGTCGGCCGGCCATCGGCGTGCCTCGTCCAGGTACGCCTCGATGGTGGTCAGGTCGGCCATCCCCTCGACGCCGAACTCGCTGTGCAGCAACGAGGTCGACCGGTTGTACAGCCGCCGGTGCGCGGCCGGCCCCTGGTGCTCCCACGGGCCGTGGACGTCGTGCAGCGCGTCCGGGTCCTGCTCGAGCGCGGCCGCGGTGAGCGTCGCCGTCGGCCCCGTCGGGGAGGTCGGCAACCAGGGCCGGCCGAGGTCGAGTTCGGCCACCACGGCCGCCAGCGCCGCGAGGACGGGCTGACCGCCGTCCGCGGGCCGGCCGTCCCGGCCGTCGAGCTCGTTGCCGCCACACCACAGCGCCAGGCTGGGATGGTTGCGACGGCGGACGACGATCTCCCGGGCGTCGTCGACCACGGTTCGCACGTAGTCCTCGGCCTCGGACGGCACGCTGCCGTGCATCGAGCTCGACAGCGGGAACTCCTGCCACACCAGGATGCCGAGCCGGTCGCAGGTGGCGTAGAAGTCGGCCTTCTCGATCAGGCCGCCGCCCCAGACGCGCAGCAGGTTCGTGCCGGCGTCGGCCGCCATCTCGAGCAGGTGGGTCAGGCGTTGCGGGTCCTCGACCCCGTGGTGGATGTCCATCGGGACCCAGTTCCAGCCCTGCAGGTAGATCCGCCGACCGTTGACCTCGAGCGTGTAGCCACGCGCGTCCGCGGGTGCGTCCTCGTTGTCGACCAGTCGCACCCGACGGAAGCCCGTCGTGACGCGCCGGACGTCCTCGGCGTCGCCGACCACGACGCGTGCCTGCACCTCGTACAGCGGCTGCGCGCCAGAGCCGTTGGGCCACCAGTGCTCCACGTCGGCCACCTCGAGGGTGCCTCGGACGCGCGATCCGGACCCGGGCTCCGCGACCTCGACGCCGTCGCGTGCGACCACGGCGTCGTCGCGAAGCAGCACGACCTCGACCCGCGCCGCGCCGGCTTCGTCCCGGTCGAAGTCGAGTTGCCAGTCCAGCGTGCCGCCGCTCGGTCCGGCCACGTCGGCGCGCACGGCGAGGTCGGTGATCCGCACCGGACCGGGCAGGTGCAGCCGGACCCGGTCCCAGATCCCGAGGTGGACCAGCCGCGGGCAGAAGTCCCAGCCGTAGGTCATCCGGCTCTTCATGGTGCGCACCAGCTCGGTGCGTCCGATGTGCGGCTGCCCGTCCGGCGCGGGGGCCAGCACGACCGCGACCAGGTTGCGCCCGGGCACCAGCGCGGCGGCGACGTCGAACCGCGCGACGGTGAACGGTCCGGTGTGCTCGCCCACTTCGATGCCGTTGACGAAGATCCTGGCGGCGTGGTCGATGCCGTCGAACTCGAGAACGGCGCGCTCGACGTCGGCCGGCACCTCGAACGTGCGCCGGTGGACCCAGGTGCGTTGCGCCACCCACTCGCTGGCGAGCGAGTTGCGGTCGACCAGCGGGTCGGGCACCTGCCCCGCACGCACGAGGTCGGCGACGACGCTGCCGGGCACACGCGCGGGCACCCAGCCGTGCACGTCCCCCGTGTCAGGGGTGTGGGCACGGCGAAGCAGCCACTCCTCGCCGACGTAGCCCTTGCTTGACCACTCGTCCCCGTCGAGGGGGATCGACGGGCTGGTCCCGGCGAGCGCGGACGGCGCGGTCGGAGGCAGGGTCGGGGTGGTGGTCACGCCGCGGCGCCCGGCGGTGGCTGCTGCGGGTCCCACTCGAGCAGGTCGACCTCGGTGACCAGTTCGGCGGCGTCGTCGGGCAGACGGAACGTCTTGATCTCGTTCGGCCCGAACCCGGTCTCGATGGTGCGCTGCCAGCGGTCGAGCGTGATGACGGCGTCGGTCTGTCGGCCGGCGGTCTCGTAGCAGCGCAGGACCGCCGCCCCACCGTCCTCGGCCTCCTTGAGCGCACTGACGACGACGTTGCGGACGTCGACGTCCACGAACGAGTCGGACTGCGGGAGCGGGCCTGGATGCGGGGACTCCATCAGCGGCACGACCGGCAGGTCCAGCTCGGCGGCGCGACGGACGGCGTCTGCCTCGACCCAGCCGCCGGCGTGCGGGACGAGCCGCAGCGCGAAGTCGTGGGGCCCCTGGTCGTGGAAGGCGTACTTCTCGTCCGCGGAGGGGACCTTGGGATCGTGGTGGGCGTAGATCGGGCTGCGCAGGATCGTCACGCCGAGGTCGTTGCCCCGGACGTCGAACCCGTGCTTGGCGTCGTTGGCCACCGTCAGGCCGTAGATGGAGCCGACCCCACGCACCCGCCCGGACAGGTCCGCCCACCGCTGGCCCGGGACCTCCTGACCTTCGGTGGCACGCTCGATCGTGCCGAAGGGGATCTCGAAGGTCGCCTTGGGGGACTGCATCGCCACGGGGAAGCGCAGCTTGAGGACCCGGAACTGTTCGTGCCAGTCGACGGTCGCTCGGACGTCGACGTAGTCGAGGTCGTCGTAGAGGATCACGTCCTGCACCAGCTGCGAGGTGCCGTGGCTGGCGTGGATGCGCATGACGGCACGGACCGGACCCGACTCCACGAGCTGGACGCGGGTCACCTCGAAGTGGTCCAGGGTGTCGGTGTAGGCGACGACGCCGTGGGACCAGGTGTCGCTCTCGTCGCGCAGCACCTCGGCGCGCAGGAACCCCGGCGCGACGACCTCGACGTCGTGACGCTGGTCGTGGACGCGGGTCAGACCGACGCCGGGTTCGAACTCGAGCCGCAGCCGGCCGTTGTCGAGGCTGAGGTCGGTCGTGTGCAGGTTCGGGTCGGCGACCGTGTGGCCCTCGCCGGGCACCACGAGGTAGGTGCGGTAGCCCAGCGGCGGCAGGTCGGCGAGGAAGCAGATCCGGGCACGACCACCCTCGACCGTCGCCAGCGACTGCACCGACTGCACCGGCTGCGCGACCCCGTCGTCGTCGAGCACGACGGCCGCCTCGGGCAGCTTGCCGGTCTCGAGCTCGACCGGGACCCGGGCCCGCCACGAGTGCGGGTTGAACACGACCACCGGGATCGTGCCGTCCTGCTGGGGGATGTCGATGTTCCACGAGATCGACTGCAGGCCGTCCTGGATGGCGCGGCCGGCGATGGCGGCGGACTCACCGAGTTCGTCGCGCGCGTCGGTGTAGGCCGGCTCGATCGCCGTGCCCGGCAGGATGTCGTGGAACTGGTTGAACAGCACGTTCTTCCAGGCGCGCTGCAGGTCCTGGGTCGGGCGGAAGTCCGTGACCCGGGCGGCGATGGTGCCGATGCGCTCGGCGGTCAGGAGCAGGCGCTCGGCGCGACGGTTCCACAGCTTGATGCCGGCGTGGGCGGAGTAGCACCCGCGGGCGTGGTTCTGCAGTTCGGTGTGGACCACCGGAACCGCGACGCCGGAGGCGCGGACCGCGGCGAAGAAGCGGTCCGGATCGGAGAAGGCCAGCTCGGGCAGGTCGTCCTTCTCGCGCAGCCGGTGGATCGACTCGATGTTCTCGCGCGTCGGTCCCCCGCCGTGGTTGCCGACGCCGTAGAAGCACATGATGTGGGACTGGGGCGGCTTGATCTCGGCGGCGCACCGTGCCACGTGGGCGTCGATCTCCTTGCCCCACGTCAGGTACTCGTAGGGGATCCGGTAGGTCAGCACGCGCGAACCGTCGTCGGACTCCCACCAGAAGGTGCGGGCGGGCAGGCCCAGTTCGTGGTCACCGGGGCGCATGAAGACGTAGGAGTCCAGCCGGCTCTTGGCCAGGATCTGCGGCAGCATGGCGTGGTGGCCGAAGCTGTCCGGGTTGAATCCCACCGTGGCGATGACGCCGAGGTGCTCGTGGAACCAGCGCTGGCCGACCAGTGCCTGACGGACGAACGATTCCCCGTTCGGCACGTTGCAGTCCGGTTCGCACCACCAGCCGCCGACGACGCGCCAGCGCCCGTCGGCGACCCGCTGGCGGATCTCGTCGAACATCTCCGGTTCGTTGCGCTGGACCCACTCGTAGAAGGCGGCCGACGAGGCCGTGAACACGAACTCGGGGTCCTCGTCGGTGCGATCGAGCGCGGAACGGAAGGTCGCCTTGATCTCCTGGTAGCCCTCGGGCCACTGCCACAACCACACGGGGTCGATGTGGGCGTGGCCGATCAGGTGCAGCGTGCCGTCAGACATGGCGGGATTCCTCGTCGTACAGGCCGTTGGCGGCGATCACCCGGCGATAGAAATGGAAGCTGTCCTTGGGGGTGCGCGCGAGCGACGCGTAGTCGACGTGCACGATCCCGAACCGGGGGCCGTAGCCCGCGGCCCATTCGAAGTTGTCCATGAACGACCACACGAAGTAGCCGGCGAGGTCGACGCCGGCGGCGATGGCGTCGTGCGCGGCGGCGAAGTGGTCGCGCAGGAAGTCGACCCGCCTGGTGTCGTGCACCCCGCCGTCGTCGGCGACCTCGTCGTCGTAGTAGGGCACGCCGTTCTCGGTGACGTAGAACGGGATCCCGCCGTAGTCGCGCTGGAGTCGCTGCAGCAGCGCCGTGAGGCCCTCGGGGTAGATCTCGGTGTCCATGCCGGTACGGGGCACGCCGGGCGGTGGCGGCTCCTCGACCTTCCAGCCGAACTCGACGTCGACCGCGCTGACACGGCGCGGCGCGTAGTAGTTGACCCCGAGGAAGTCGGTCGGCTGCGACATGGTCGCCAGGTCGCCGTCCTCCACGAAGTCCACGCGACCGCCCGCCCGCTCGAAGCGGCCGACCGTGTCCTGCGGATAGCTGCCGCGGAACACCGGATCGAGGAACCAGCGGTTGGTGAACCCGTCCGAGCCCCACGCGGCGTCGCGGTCGGCCTCCGAGTCGGTGTGGGGGTAGGTCGGCATCAGGTTGAGCACGATGCCGATGTCGCCCTCGAGGCCGAGGGCGCGGAACTGCTCGACGGCCAGACCGTGCGAGAGCAGCAGGTGGTGCGCGGCGCGCAGGGCGGTCTGCAGGTCGTAGTGGCCGGGCGCGTGGACGCCACGCAGGTGGCCGATGAAGCTGGCCATCCAGGGCTCGTTGTGGGTCATCCACAACCGGACGCGGTCACCGAGGCGCTCGAACACCGTGTTCGCGTACTCGGCGAAGCGGTACGCGGTGTCGCGGTCGGCCCACCCGCCGCGGTCCTGCAGTGCCTGCGGCAGGTCCCAGTGGTAGAGCGTCGGCGCCGGCGCGATACCACGCTCGAGCATCCCGTCCACGAGCCGGTCGTAGAAGTCCAGCCCGGCCTCGTTGCGGGTCGTGCCGCCGTCGGGGTGGATGCGTGGCCAGGCGATCGAGAACCGGTAGGCGCCGACCCCGAGCTCGGCGAGCAGGTCCAGGTCCGCCTCCCACCGGTGGTAGTGGTCGCAGGCGACGTCGCCGGTGTGGCCGTCGTCGACGCGTCCGGGCTCCCGGCAGAAGCGGTCCCAGATCGACTCGCCGCGGCCGTCGACGTCGGTCGCGCCCTCGATCTGGTACGCGGAGGTCGCCACCCCCCAGGTGAAGCCGGGCGGAAAGGACCGTTGCGCGGACATGGGGTTCCTCACAGCTGCTGGGGGTCGGGCAGCGGGGCGCAGTCGACGTCGCCGATCTCGCGCTGCAGGCGTCTCAGTTCGGCGGTCAGTTCGGCCCGGATCTCGGCGTAGGCGGGGTCGTCGAACACGCTGCGCAGTTCCTGGGGATCGGTGTGCAGGTCGAACAACTCCCACTCGGGGGGACGACGTCGTTCGCTGGCGCCCGAGGTGCCACACGGCTCGGCGTAGAAGTAGATCAGCTTGTGACGCGCGGTCCGGACGCCGTAGTGGGACCAGACGTTGTGCATCACGTCCTGGTGCACCCAGTAGCGGTAGTACATCGAGCGGCGCCAGTCCGCCGGCGTCCGTCCCGCCAGGAGTGGACGGATCGAGCGGCCCTGCATGGTCGGCGGCACCTCGACCCGGGCGTAGTCGAGGAAGGTGGGCGCGAAGTCCACGTTGAGGGCGAGGTCGTCGCTGGTACTGCCGGGCGCGATCTCGCGGGGATACCGCACCAGCGTCGGCATCTTGAGCGATTCCTCGTACATGAACCGCTTGTCGTACCACCCGTGGTCGCCGAGGAAGAAGCCCTGGTCGGAGGTGTAGACCACCACGGTGTCCTCGGCGCTGCCGTCGGCGTCGAGGTGATCCAACAGGCGCCCGACGTTCTCGTCGAGCGAGGCCACGGTGCGCAGATAGTCCTTGATGTAGCGCTGGTACTTCCAACGCAGCCGCTCGTCGTCGTCGAGGCCTCCGGGCACGGGCTCCTTGAAGTCCTCCTCGGGCATGTGGTCGACGATGCGCATCGTGGCTTCACGCGCCGGGGTGGCCCGGCCCTCGTAGTCGTCGCGCAGGGTCTCGGGCTCGGCGATCTCGTCGTCGCGGAACAGTGCGAGGTGGCGCGGCGCCGGCTCCCATGCCTCGTGCGGGGCCTTGTGGCCGACGATGGCGCAGAACGGCCGGTCCCGGTCGCGTCGGTCGAGCCAGTCGATGGTGAGGTCGGTGATGAGGTCGGTGACGTACCCCGGACGTCGGGTGCGGGTGCCGTCCGACTCGAGGAACTCGGGGTCGTGGTAGGTGCCCTGGTCGGGCAGCACGGTCCAGTGGTCGAAGCCGACGGGGTCGTGGATACCGCCGTGCCCGAGGTGCCACTTGCCGATCATCGCCGTCTGGTAGCCCGCGCCCTGCAACAACGACACGAAGGTCTGCTGACGGGCATCGAAGAGCGACGAGTTGGACGTGACCCCGTTGACGTGGTTGTAGGTGCCGGTGAGGATGGCCGCCCGGCTCGGCGAGCACAACGAGTTGGTGCAGAAGCAGGCATCGAGCCGCATGCCCTCGGCGGCGATGCGGTCCATGCCCGGCGTGGTGTTGATGCGACTGCCATAGGCGCTGATGGCATGGGCGGCGTGGTCATCCGCGATGACCAGGAGGATGTTGGGCCGACGGCCGGTCATCGCTGCACACCGGCGACTGCGAATGACAACGTTGTCTTGCCGGAACGTCGGCAAGTAGGCTGGCTGATACCGGCACCTCCCAGGGACCGCGTCCGACCCTAGTCACCGCCTGCGCCGAGCGCCACAGACCGGGCCGCGTGCCAGCCGTCCAACGAGTCGAGGAGCGCGCGTGTCCGACGTCACCTACCTCGGCCTCGACCTCGGCACGAGTTCGGTCAAGGCGGTCCTCACCGACGGCGCGGGACGGCTGCTCGGCCAGGCGGGCGCCGGCTACGCGCTCGCCAGTCCCCAGCCCGGCCACGCCGACATCGACCCGGAGCAGTGGTGGACGGCCACGGTCGCCGCCGTGTCCGAACTCTCCCCCAGCGCGGCGGCGCCGCCACGCGCCATCGGCCTGTCCGGTCAGATGCACGGCGTCGTGCTCACCGACCCGGCCGGGCGGGCCACCCGCCCCGCCGTGCTGTGGCCCGACACCCGGGCGGTCGAGCACCTCGAGCGGTACGCCGAACTCCCGGCGGCCATGCGCGAGCGGCAGCGCAACCCCCTGTCCCCCGGCATGGCCGGCCCGATCCTGAGCTGGCTGCAGGAACACGAACCCGCGACGCTCGCAGCCGCCCGCTGGGCGCTGCAACCGAAGGACTGGTTGCGGTTGCGCCTGACGGGTGACGTCGCCGGCGACCCGAGCGACGCGTCGGCCACCCTGCTCTACGACGTTCCCGGCGAGCAGTGGGACCGGGAGCTGTGCCGGGCACTGGGCATCGACGACGGCCTGCTCCCGCCGCTGGCGCCGTCGGCGGCCGTCGGCGGCGCCCTGCTCCCGGCGGCGGCCGCGGCCCTGGGGCTGCCGGTGGGTACCCCGGTCGCGATCGGCGCGGCGGACACGGCAGCGGCGGCACTCGGCAGCGGGTTGCGTGACCCCGGACAGGTGCAGTTGACGCTCGGAACCGGCGGCCAGCTCGTGGCGCCGTCGTCGCAGGCCCGCGGCCGACCGGAGTCGGGCACACACCTGTACCGGGCCGCAACCTCCGCCGGCTGGTACGCCATGGCGGCGACGCTGAACGCCGGCCTCGTCCTCGACTGGGTGCGCAGCAGCCTCGCAGCGAGCTGGGACGAGCTGTACGCCGCAGCGGGCGTTCGCCCCGACGACCCGTACTTCGTCCCGCACCTCGCCGGTGAACGGACCCCCTACCTCGATCCCGGGCTACGCGCCGGCTGGGTCGGCCTCGGACTCGACCACGACCGGCAGACCATGCTTCGCGTCACCCTCGAAGGGGTCGCCCACGCCGTCCGCGACGCCTTCGACGCGTTGCCCGACGCGCACGACGTCGAGACCATCCGCATCGCCGGTGGCGGCAGCCGCCACCCCGGCTTCCGTCAGCTGCTCGCCGACGTCCTCGAACGGTCGCTGCACGCCGTCGACACGCCGGCCGCGTCGGCCCGCGGAGCCGCGCTCCTCGCCGCCGTCGCCGTCGGCGACCTGACCGAGGACGACGTCTTCGGACCGCTCGCGCCGCACGTCACGCCGGCGGCACAGCCACGTCCCGGCACCGCCGAGCTCCACCGCCGACGCCTCGGGCGCTTCCGCGAACTCGTTGCACGCGGGGCGACGGTTGCGCCCCAATGACGACGCCGCCGGCACCAGCCGGCGGCGTGTCGAGATTGTGGCAGGTGGTCAGCCCTGCGCCTTCTCCAGGCGGTCAGCCCTGCGCCTTCTCCAGGCGACGCTTGAACCGGTCCACGCGGCCACCGGTGTCGACCAGCTTCTGCTTGCCGGTGTAGAACGGGTGGCACTGGTTGCACAGCTCGACGCTGATCTTGTCGACGGTGGCGCGGGTCTCGAACGAGTTGCCGCACGAGCACGTGACGGTCGCGAGCGAGTACTCGGGGTGGATGCCCTGCTTCATGGGTTCCTCCGTGCGGCTGGCACCGCGGGAGTGGACGGCGTTGGTCGGCGTGTGGGGACGCGCGGAAACGCGGCTGGTCTCGCGAGTCGGGACGGTGCGGGGTCCCGGGATGCGATGTCGCCCGCTCACACGACAGCGCGCCACCGACGGCGCGCACCTGATGATGGTAGCACCTGACGCGCGGCCCGCTAGGGCGTGAAGCCGGCGACGGCCACCACCTGCCTCGCGAGGTCCAGATCGCCAGCCAGGTCGAGCTCCGCAGCCGCGGGTGCGTCCGAGCGTCCGCAGGTGAGCGCAAGGAACTGGCGCGTCGTACACGTCAGCGTCGCGTCGGGTGTGGCCTCCGACGGGGGCAGCAGGGCACCCGTGGCCGCGTCGATCGCCACCGGTTCCGCACCGTCGACGGTCACGGCGACGACGCCTGCCGCGTCGGGCAATCGTCGTGGCAGGACCGCGGCCAGCGACCGCGTGGCCGTCACGACCGCGATCTCGACGTGCGGCCCGCTCGCGACCGGCAGCCCGAGGGCCCGGCGCACGTCCTCCTCGTGACAGGTGAGGTCGAACAGCCGCATCCGCAGGCCGCGGCGCGCGGGCATACGCCCGAGCGGGGTCTCGAGGTCGGCGTCGAGATCGGCATCGACGAGCGCCTCCAGCTTGGCCTGCCGACGGACGAAGGTCACCTCGGCCTCCTCGCGCAGGAACACGGCGGCGACGTTGCGTCTGGCCTCGACATCGCGCTCGACCTGCCGGCCGAAGTCCGAACGCAGGTGCGGGAGGTCGGGAACCTCGACGTCGGCGAGCGGATGTCCGAGCATCAGGCGTTCCGTCCCGATGCAGTGCGCCAACTGGTCGTGCACGCTCCAGCCGGGGCACCCGGTCGGCATGCGCCAGGCCGGGTCGTCGAGTCCGTCGGTGGCGGCCAGGAGCCCGTCGTAGACGGCGCGATGCCCCGCCACCAGTCCCGTCAGGACCTCAGACACCGTCGCACCGTTTCCGCCACCTCGCACAAGGCGCAGACGGTAGCCTCTGCACCGGCCACCGCGACGGTTTTTCGCGGTTCCCGGGCCGCCATCGACGAGGAGCATCGACCGACCATGAGCCAGGCCTTCACGCCTCCCCCACCGCCCAGCGCGCCGGTCAACGCCCCCATCGCGCAGCAACCGGTCGCCGTCCGCGAGAGCTACATGCGCGGGGTCTACACCAATCTCGTCCTCGGCATCGTCGCCTTCATCGGCATCGAGTTCGTGCTGCTGAGCGAGACCCTGTTCGCGACGCCGCCGGCCGCCTACATCTTCGAGCTGGCGCGCAGCACCAACTGGCTGCTGATCCTGGGCGGCTTCATGCTGGTGTCGTGGATGGCCAGCCGGCTCAGCGTCAACGCCCGCACGCCGGCCCAGCAATGGGGCGGCTACGGCCTGCTGATCTTCGCCAACGCCCTGCTGTTCGCGATCCCGCTGTACATGGCGACCCAGGTCCCCGAGCTCGAGGGCACCGTCGGGACGGCCGCGCTGATCTCGGTCGTGGCGTTCGTCGGCCTGTCGCTGGTGGCGATCCGGAGCTCGAAGGACTTCAGCTTCCTCGGCACGTTGCTGAAGTGGGGTGGCATCCTCGCCCTGGTCGCGATCGTGGTCGGCGTCCTGACGGGCAACGGACTCGGCACGCTGTTCATCGTGGCGATGATCGGCTTCGCGGGTGGCGCCATCCTCTACGACACGCAGAAGATCTATCGGGCGTTCCCGCCGGGCACCGAGGTCATCGCCGCGATGCACCTCTTCAGTTCGATCGCGCTGCTGTTCTGGTACGTCCTGCAGCTGCTGATGCGTCGCTGAGCTCCGACGGCGACGTCGGGCCAGCAACGCCATGTCGCGGCGTTTCCGCATTCGTGCGGGAATGCCGCGACATTGGTGTTTTCGCGTGACATCGTGGTCCCTCGACACGGAGGGACCGGATGAGCTTGACCACGTACTACACCGCGACCAGCCTCGACGGCTTCATCGCCGACGAGCGGCACTCGCTGGACTGGCTGTTGCGCCAGGAGCACGACGCGTCCGGGCCGCTCAACTACGACGACTTCTCGGCGCGCATCGGCGCCATGGTGATGGGCTCCACGACCTACGAGTGGGTCCTGCGCCACGAGGACGGCCGGTGGCCCTACGAGCTGCCGACCTGGGTGATGACCACCCGCGACCTGCCTGCCGCCGGGGACCAGGTCCGGTTCGCCCGTGGCGACGTCCGTGCCGTGCACGAGCAGATGACCGCGGCGGCGGCGGGCAGCGACCTCTGGATCATCGGCGGCGGCGACCTGGCCGGTCAGTTCGCCGACGCCGGCCTCCTCGACGAGATCATCGTCTACATCGCGCCGGTGACGCTGGGCGGTGGGGCGCCGCTGCTGCCGCGCAAGCTCGACCTCCGGCTCGAGGAGCTGGCGCGCAACGAGGCGTTCGCCTGCGCGCGTTACGCCGTGGTGGATCCGTTCGAGCGCGCCGACGAGGGCGGTGACCCCGCGTAGGGCACCGAGCGGGGGCGGGTATGGCGCGGTTCCAGAGGGCTACCGGGCCGGCGCTCCGATGAGCTGAGCAGTCCGAAACTCACGCCCGCCGAGCGTTACGGCCGACGCCGTGGCGCCCGGCGAGGTGTTCACCGACGTATCGCACGTCCTCCTCGGCGCCGCGGATGAAGGCGGACCGCAGGCGGTGCAGCCAGTGGAGTCCAACGAAATAGAGCCCGGGGTGATCCGTCACCCCACGCCGGTGGATCGGCTCGCCCCGGTCGTCGAGCACCGGCAGCCGCACCCACGCATCGAACGTCGGACGGAAACCGGTGGCCCAGATCACGGCGCCGATGCCTTCGCCTCGGAGGTGCAGCTCCCGCCTCGGCTCCGCGACCTCGGGCGGGTCCGGGTAGCGCACCGGCGGGACGGCATCGTCGACGGGAACACCCGGCAGTTCGAGGCGGGCCTCGACCCAATCGACGAATTCCTGGTAGGCGCGATCGCCCTTGACGAGGCTGTCGGCGAGGTCCGAAGCGAGCAGGAGCCGCGCTCCGTCCACGGCCTCGACCCGGCCGAGCAGGACGGCCCCATCCGCAGCCAGACCGCGCAGGTCGAGGTCGTAGCCGCCGCCCCTGCTCCCCGTGAGCGCCGGCGATGCTGCCCCGCGGCGCACCGCCTCCGGGACGTCGGCGACCGTCTTGTCGTAGAACCCCGTGTTCTCCAGCCACCAGTAGTAGTCGCGCCCACGGTAACGGCGTGGCACGCGCTTGTGGTTGCCGACGGAGACGAACACCCGACGTCCCGCGGCGACGAGCTCGTGCGCGATCTGCTGACCGGAAGCGCCCGTTCCCACGACCAGCACGGCGCCTGGCGGCAGCTCGTCCGGGTTCCGGTAACGGCTCGAGTGCAGTTGGTGGACATCGGCCGGCAACCGGCCCGCCACGGCCGGCAGACGTGGGGCCTGAAACGCTCCCGTGGCGACGACCACGCTGCGGGCCTCGAGATCGCCCGCGTCGGTCCTGACCAGGAGCCGGTCGCCGGCGGTCGTCGCCTCGAGCGACTGGACGTCGATGCCGGTACGGACGGGCGCGCCGGAGGCGTCCGCATAGGCCTCGAGATACGCGGCGACCTCCTGGCGATCCATGAAACCGTCCGGCTCGGAACCGGTGTAGCGCCAGCCGGGCAGCCCGGTCGCCCAGTTCGGTGTGAGCAGGCGCAGCGAGTCCCAGCGTTCCGACCGCCAACGCTCGGCGATGCGCCCGCGCTCGAGGACGACGTGAGCGAGGTCGTACTCGGTCAGGACGTGGCTCATGGCCAGCCCCGCGTGACCCGCGCCGATGACGGCGACGTCGACGTCCGCCATTGCGTCCCTCATGGAGTTGCAATCGATTACAACCAGTGTACTCAGCGACGCGCCGGCTGGAGCCCGTCGGATCCGCCGATCGGGCACGCATTCGCGACCGCTGCTCACACCGCTCGAACTTCGGCGAGCCGCCTGAGCGCGTCGTCGTCGTCCCAGCAGACGGCGGCTTCCCATGCGGCCGACGCTTGCGCGGCGATGTCGTGGGCGCCGTGGTCGAGACCCGCGGCGTTGTACGGCAGCACCAGGTCGAGGTCCGGGACGTCGACGTGCGATTCGTCCCAATCGATCAGCGCAACCCCTTCCGTGGTCACGCGGACGTTGCCGGGGTTGTTGGGGTTGCCGTGGACGACGCATGTCCGACGTCCGCTGAGCCGCGCCCACGCTGCTCGGCATCGAGCCACGCCCTCGGGCGGCATGGCGCGGAGGTCGATCTTGGTCCCGGTCGCGGCGTGCAGGAGGTCGGTCGACGAACGCCAGCCCGGGCGCTGCGGCCAGTCCTGCGTCAACCGATGCAACTGGCGGAGCGTGTCGGCTACGCGACGCCAGTCGGCATCTGTCTCGGGCGGTCCGCCATGCACGTAGGTCATCATCACCAGGCCATCGGCGAACAACCGTCCGTCGTTCGCCGGGATCGGCACCGGCACGCTCAGACCCTCACGGTCGAGGTGTTGCAGGAGCTCGGTTTCCCACGCGAGGTCAGCGTCGCTCCTGGCACCGAGACGAGCGACCGCGAGGTGCCCGCTGATTCGCACGCGCCACACGTCGTTGGCGACCCCGCCAGCGAGCCGTTCGATTCGGGCGGCGTCGTCGCCCCACCGCGCGAGTGCCTCCCATCCCACTGGCCACATCCTCACGGGGTTCCGAACGGCCGACCGTCGCGGACCAGGAGTCACCCAATCGTGTGAACGGCGATCATCATCGGCTCGCGCCGCACGGTAACTGATCGCCGAGACCAGCCCCGATGCGGCCTTGCCCCCGATCGCGGACGCGGCCAGCTCGAACGGGCCCTCGCAGGCGGCCCACTCGTACGCCTACCGGTCCGCACCTTCCACCTCGTTGCGGCACGCTGCTCGCGCGACCCGGATGGAGACACCGTGACCGTTGATGCCGCTGCTGCACTCGTCTGCCGGCTCTACCAGGCGTTCGAAGACGGTGACCACGAGGCGATCCGAGCCTGCCTCGCGTCGGACGTGCAGTGGCGACAGGCAGACGCTGCCGTGCCGGCCGCCGGCCAGACGGCGACCGGCGCAGACGCCCTCATCGACCGAGTCGTCGTCCCGCTCGAACGCGAATGGGAGGGCTTCACCGAGGAGGTCGACGAGCTCATCGCCGCCGGTGGTCGCGTGATCGCAACGGGCACCTACCGCGGCACCTACCGCGCCACCGGCCGGAGCATCGAGGCCGAGTTCTGCCACCTGTGGTGGGTGGAGAACGACGAGATCCGTCGGTTCCGTCAGTTCACCGACACCGCCGCCTTCGCCGTGGCGACCGCGCCATAGCGCCCAGCGGGCTAGGACAGGTTGGACTTCGAGATCATCTGCAGGAACTGGGCGTTGTTCTTGGTGGCGCGCAGCTTCTCGATCAGCAGGTGGAGGGCCGCCTCGGAGTCCATCGACGACAGCAGCCGGCGCAGCTTCCAGACCGTCTCGATCTGGTCGCGGGGCAACAGCAGGTCCTCGCGACGGGTGCCGGACGCCTGGATGTCCACGGCGGGGAAGATGCGCTTCTGCTCCATCCGCCGGTCGAGCCGCAGTTCCATGTTCCCGGTGCCCTTGAACTCCTCGAAGATCACCTCGTCCATCTTGGACCCGGTCTCGATGAGTGCCGTGGCGATGATGGTGAGGCTGCCGCCGTCCTCGATGTTGCGGGCGGCGCCGAAGAACCGCTTGGGCGGGTACAGCGCGGCCGAGTCGATGCCGCCGGAGAGCACGCGTCCCGACGCGGGGGCCGCGAGGTTGTAGGCCCGTCCGAGCCGGGTGATCGAGTCGAGCAGCACGACGACGTCGCGGCCGGCCTCGACCAGGCGCTTCGCCCGCTCGATGGCGAGCTCGGCGACCTGCGTGTGGTCCTCGGCCGGACGGTCGAAGGTGGAGGAGATGACCTCGCCACCGGTCGAACGCTCGAAGTCGGTGACCTCCTCGGGGCGTTCGTCGACCAGCACGACCATGAGGTGCACGTCGGGGTTGTTGACCTCGATGGCGGCGGCGAGCTGCTTCAGGATCGAGGTCTTGCCGGCCTTGGGCGGCGAGACGATCAATCCGCGCTGACCGCGCCCGATGGGGGCCATCATGTCGACGATGCGCATCGCGATCGGGGAGTTCTCCTCGACCTCGAGCTTGAGCCGCTCGTCGGGGAACAGCGGCGTCAGGTCCTTGAACTCGACCCGCTTGCGCGGCAGCGCCCCCTCGTCGACCGACTCCCCCTCGATGGCGTCGATCCGGGCCAGAGCCGGGAACTTGTCGTTGTTCTTGTTACGGCGGATGGGTCCCGAGACCCGATCGCCGCGACGCAGATCGAACCTGCGGACGAACGACTGGCTGACGTAGACGTCCCGGCTACCGGACAGGTAACCCGTGCAGCGCAGGAAGCCGTAGCCCTCGGGCAGCAGGTCGAGAATGCCCTCGCGGACCTCGGCGTCGTCGTAGTTGTCCTGGTTGGCGCCGCCGCGGCCTTTGCGGCGCCGGTCGCGCTTGCCCCGCCCGCCGTCGTCACCGTCGTCGTCGTTGCGCTGGTCGCCGCGGCCCCGGTCGTCGCGGTCGTCGCCCCGCCCACGCTCGTCGCGGTCGTCGCCACGTCCACGCTCGTCGCGGTCGTCGTCGCGGGTCCGCGAGCGCTGGTCGTCGTCCCGGCGCTCACGCGCCCGGTCGTTGCCGTCGCCCGTGTCGCGGTCGTTCTCGCGCGCCCGGAAGGGGCGGTCGGTCGGCCGCTGACGGGCACGCACGCGACCCGAACCCTCCGACGTCTCCGACTCGCCACGGTCACCATCGGCCGACAGTTCCGGCTGCTGGGCCGCAGCCGGCGCGGCCGAGTCGGCAGCGGCGGCCGGCGGGGCCGTGCTCTCGGCGGCGGCGCCGTTGCCAGCCGACGGAGCGCCGGCCTGACCGGCGTCGATGATGAGGTCGACCAGGTCGGCCTTCTTCATGCGCTGGTAGCCCTTGAGCTCCAGCGCCGAGGCGATCTGGCGCAGCTCGGCGAGCGCCTTGCGCTCCAGCGTCGAGCGGTCCATGTGTCTCCCTGTGTTCGGGCGTGGCGACGCCGAGAACCGGCGCCGGGCTGCCGTCGTGCTCAGCAGCGGCGGTCGGTCAGCGCATCGCCTGCTGGTAGGCGTCCCAGTCGGCCAGGAAGCGCTCGAGCCCGGCGTCGGTCAGCGGGTGCTTGATCATCTGGTGGAAGACCTTGGCGGGCAGCGTCGCGATGTCGGCACCGGCGAGGGCGGACTGCGCGACGTGCTGCGGGCTGCGCAGCGACGCGGCCAGGACCTCGGTCTCGTAGCCCTGCACGCGGAAGATCTCGCAGATCTCGGTCAGCAGCGCGATGCCGTCGTTGGCCAGGTCGTCCATGCGCCCGAGGAACGGCGACACGTAGGTCGCCCCTGCCTTCGCCGCGAGGATGGCCTGGGTCGGCGAGAAGCACAGCGTGACGTTGGTCCGGATGCCCTCGCTGGAGAGCTGCGAGCAGGCGGCCAGCCCCTCGGGCGTCAGCGGCAGCTTGATCACGACGTTGTCGGCGATCCCGGCCAGCTTGTGGGCTTCGTCGAGCATGCCCTGCGTGTCGGTGGAGACCACCTCGGCGCTGACGTCGCCCGCGACCTCGGCGCAGATCTCCTTGATCATCGACGCGAAGTCCTTGCCCTCCTTCGCGGCCAGGGTCGGATTGGTCGTCACCCCGTCGAGGACGCCCCACCGGTTGATCTCGGTGATCTCGTCGAGGTTTGCGGTGTCGAGGAACAGCTTCACGAGTGCGCTCCCGAGGAGGTGACGCCGGACGTCGCCCCCTCACCCGGGGGACGTGCCGACACGTGGCACCGCACGACGGCGGTGGATGCAAGGACGCTCGCCGCATGACGACCGGCGGAGGGAGAGCCCCAGAACAACGAGTTCGACCCGCGACCGATCGGCGCGGCGAGGCCGCATCATATCCGCTGGCGTGGACACTGCGCGCAGGTCTCGGCCGTGCCGGAGAACGCGCACCCGCCGTCGAGGCAGGCGACCGCGCCGCCGAGGTCCACCCGTAGGTCGCGGACGTCGAAGCCGTGGGTGTCCGCGAGGCGCTGCACCTCGTCGCGTTCGCCGTCCGGGCCGTCGGCGAGCATGGCCGCGGCGCTCGGCCCCGCGCCCGACAGCCAGGCGTGGATGCCGAGCGCCCGCATCCCCGCGACGACCGCTCCGGTCGCTCCCATCACCTGCAGGCGGGCGGGTTCGTGCAGGCGGTCGCCGGAAGCGGTGGCATCCGCCGGCCACGCACCGACCAGCGCCCCGAGCACGTGCCCGGCCCGGCCGGCCTGCACCGCGACGTCCTCGCGGGGCAGGCACGCCGGCAGGACCGCACGCGCCGCCGTGGTCGCCTGGCGTGTCGTCGGGACGAGGACCACCGGCCGCAGGTGCGGTGCCGGGTTCACGCGACGCACGACGAGCCGGCCGTCGTCGCCGAGCGCGCAGGCGACCAGGCCGCCGAGCAACGCCGGCGCCACGTTGTCGGGGTGGCCCTCCAAGCGGTCGGCGAGCTCGACGAGGTGCCGGTCACCGACCACGACCCCGGTCAGCGCGCGCGCCATGACCAGCCCGGCGACGATCGCCGAGGACGAGGAGCCGAGGCCGCGCTCCAGCGGGATGTCGTTGACGACCTCGAGATGCACGTCCGGTGTCGGCGCGTCGTAGGTGTCACAGAAGGCGACCACGCTGCGCCAGAGCAGGTTGTCGTCGCCGGTCGCGACCTCGCCCGCGCCGTCACCGCGGGTGGCCACGCGATCGGCGGATGCCGATCGGGGGTGCGAACGCACGACGAGGTAGCGGCTGAGCGCGAGCCCGAAGGCGTCGAAACCGGGGCCGAGGTTGGCGCTGGTCGCCGGCACCCGGACCGTCGCGTGCCGGACGTCGGTCACTGGGCAGCCCTCGTCGCGCGTGCGGACACCGCCTCGCCAGCGGCCGCGCGCAGGCTAGCGGTCTGCCCCCGCCGGGTCCGCGACGCGCCCGGACTCGGCGACGCGCCCGGACTCGGCAACGCACCCGGAGTCGGCGACGCGCCCGGCGTCAGGGGCGCGTCAGCCGCAGGGCCGCATCGACGATGTCCTGCTCGGACAGCAGCACCAGGTCGGCGGCCGGCCCGAGCGGCACGTAGCTGTCCTCGGCGCGGACGGTGCCGAGACGCCCGTCGTAGCCGTACTCGGCGAGGTCGGCGACCACGGCGTCGGCGATGCCTCCACCGGTGCGGCGGCACTCGTCGGCGACCAGCACCGCCCCGCACTCGGACGCATGTGCCCGGAGGGCATCGAACGGGAGCGGGGACAGCCACCGCAGGTCCAGGACCCGTGCACGCACGCCGCGGTCGGCCAGTCGGCGCCCGGCACGCAACGACATCCGAACGCCGTTGCCATACGTCACGACGAGGACGTCGGTGGCATCCGTTCCCCGGACGCCGACCTCACCGGGCAGCAGCGCCTCACCCGGCGGTGGGTAGTCGGCGAGCCAGCCGCCGTCGCCCGGCTCGTACAGGTCGCGCTCGTGGTAGAGCGCGATGGGTTCGAGGAAGGCCGACACCCGACCGTCCACCTCGGCCATCGCGAGGCAGCCGCGCAGCATCCGCACCGCGTCGTCGCCTCGGCTCGGGACCGCGAGGACGAGACCGGGGATGTCCCGCAACGCGCCGATCGCGTTGTCGTTGTGGAAGTGCCCCCCGAACCCCTTCTGGTAGGCGAGCCCGGCGATGCGCACCACCATCGGGGTGCGGTACCGGCCGGCCGAGAAGAACTGGGTCGAGGCCGCTTCACCGCGCAACTGGTCCAGCGCGTTGTGGACGTAGGCGAGGTACTGGATCTCCGGCACGGGCAGCAGCCCGAGCAGCCCGAGCCCCTGGGCCAGCCCCAGGATCGAGGTCTCGTCGAGCAGGGTGTCGAACACCCGCCCGGTGCCGAAGGCGGCCTGCAGTCCCGCCGTGACGCCGTAGACCCCACCCTTGCGGCCGACGTCCTCGCCGAACACGACGGCACCGGGCCGCCGGACGAGTTCGTCGCGCAGCGCGGCGTTGAGCAACCCGGCCAGCGTGCGCTCGCCGGCGGTCACCGCCGCCTCCGGCAACCGCCGGCCGTGCACCGTCCGTCGCGCTGCCTCGTCGAGCGGACGGCCGGCGTCGGCACGGACCGCCTCGGGGTCGTGCGGCGCGAGGGGGGCCACGACCTCGGCGCGGTCGCGCAACGTTCCGGTCGCGACGGCGGCGTCGACGCGGGACCTCGTCGCTTCCCGGACGCGGGCGACGAGGTCGACCAGCCCGGCACGGTCCACGGCGCCCAGTGCGAGCAGCCGCCTCGCGGCGCGGGCCAGCGGATCCGCCGCTTCGGCCGCCTCGATCTCGTTCCGTCCCCGGTAGGCGGCCTCGAGGTCGCTGCCGGCGTGCCCCCACAGCCGCACGGTCGGCAGGTGCAAGAACACCGGCGCCCGCCGGGAGCGGACCAGGCCGACGGCCTCGGCGACGCGGTCCCAGACCTCGTCGATCTCGCCCTCCGCCCGGACGTAGCTGCAACCCGGCAGGGCCGAGGCGGTGTTCTCGACCCAGCCCGGCGGGGTGGGCACCGAGATGCCGATGCCGTTGTCCTCGCAGACGAACAGGATCGGGACCGGGCTGCCGACGCGCCGCGCCCAACGGGCGGCGTTCAGACCCGCCAGGGCGGTGGCGTGGTTGAGGGAGGCGTCCCCGAACGAGCACACCACCAGCGCATCGGCCGGCAGTTCGCCTTCGGCCACCACGCCGGCGCCCAGCCGGCGGGAACGTCCGACGGCGAAGGCCGCGCCGACCGCCTTCGGGAGGTGGGAGGCGATGGTCGAGGTCTGCGGCACGATCCAGCTGTTCGGGCTCCCCCACACCTTGTGACGGCCCTGCGAGACCGGGTCCTCGCGCGACGCCGCGAGGGAGAGCAGGGTGTCCCAGGTCACGTCCGTACCAGCGCGTCGCGCCCGGGCTGCCACGAAGCCACCGTCGCGGTAGTGCAGGAACGCCGGATCCGTGGTCCGGGTGAGCGCCCCGACGACGGCGGTGTGTTCGTGCCCCGCCGACGAGATCGTGTAGTAGCCGTGTCCCTGCGCCTTCATCTCGCGCGCGACCACGTCCAGGGACCGCGACCGCACCATGTCCTCGAACAGCGCCAGCGCGGCGGCGACGGTCAGCGACGTGCCGGGATGCAGCGGCGCGTCCCCCGGGAGCGTGTCGGCCGGAGCCGTTCCTTCGGCGATGGCGCGATCGAGCGCCGCCTCGACGATGGCAACGCGATCCATCTCAGGTGAGCGCGAGCGCGTGGGCGGCCGCGTCCAGCTCGGCCGGGATGGTGATGGGGTCGGCCGCCCCGGCGATCGCCCACTCGGGGTCCTTGAGGCCGTGCCCGGTCAGGACGCAGACGACGACCGAGCCCTTCTCCAGCTCGCCGGCGGCGTGCAGTTGCAGCAGACCCGCCACCGAGGAGGCCGACGCCATCTCCGCGAACACGCCATGGGCGGCGAGCTCGCGGAAGGCCGCGATGATCTCGCGGTCGGTCACCGAGCGGATCGAGCCGCCGGACTCGTCGGCCGCCGCGACCGCCTGCTCCCAGGACGCCGGATTGCCGATGCGGATCGCCGTCGCGATGGTCTGCGGCTTCTCCACCGGGTGGCCGAGCACGATCGGCGCGGCGCCGGCAGCCTGGTAGCCGCGCATGACCGGCAGCACGTCGCTGTGCCCGTCGGCGGAGTACTCGCGGTACCCACGCCAGTACGCGAAGATGTTGCCGGCGTTGCCGACCGGCATGCAGTGGACGTCGGGGGCGCGACCGAGCTGGTCGACGATCTCCCAGGCGCCGGAGCGCTGGCCGTCGATGCGGTAGGGGTTGACCGAGTTGACCAGTTCGACCGGGTAGGTGTCGGCGAGCTGCCGGCACAGCGTGAGCGCCTGGTCGAAGTTGCCCTCGATCTGCAGCACCTTGGCGCCGTGGACCAGCGCCTGCGCCAGCTTGCCCATCGCGATCTTGCCCTTGGGGATGATCACCCCGCAGGTCATCCCGGCCTTGCCGGCGTACGCGGCCGCCGACGCCGACGTGTTGCCGGTGGAGGCGCAGATGACCGCCTCGGCGCCCTTCTCCTTGGCCTTGGTGATCGCCATCGTCATGCCGCGGTCCTTGAAGGACCCGGTGGGGTTGGAACCATCGAACTTGAGATGGACCTCGCACCCGGTCAGCTCCGACAACCGCTCGGAGGCGATCAGGGGCGTGCCTCCCTCGCGCAGCGTCACGACCGGGGTCGTGTCCGTGACCGGCATCCGGTCGCGGTATTCCTCGATGATGCCGCGCCACACGTGGGGTCCACGCCGGTGTCCGGCGGCGTCCGGAGCGGTGGTGTCGGCGCCGTCGCTCACGAGGAGAAGACCTCGGACTCGACCCGCATCACGCTGGCGACGCTGCGCACGTTGGCCATCGCGGCCAGCGACCGGACCGTGTCCTGCAGGTCGCCCTCACGGGCGCGGTGGGTGATGAGCACCAGCTGCGCCGAGTCGCCGGCGCCCTCCTGCCAGACCTGGGCGATGGAGACCTCGTGGTCGCCGAACGTGCGCGCCACGTCGGCGAGCACGCCGGCCTGGTCGTCGACGTCGAGCAGGACGTAGTACTGGGTCTGCAGGTCCTCGATGGGGCGCAGCGGCTTGGCCCGGTGCACCGACTCGGCCGCGCCCCGCGCGGTCTGCAGCAGGTTGCGTGCCACGTCGATGACGTCGCCCACCACCGCGGAGGCGGTCGGCATGGCGCCCGCGCCCCGTCCGTAGAACATCAGCTGGCCGGCCGCCTCCGCCTCGACGTAGACCGCGTTGAAGGCGTCACGGACGCTGGCCAGGGGGTGCTCCTTGGGCAGGAACACCGGATGGACGCGCGCCCCGACCTTGTCGTCGACCTCGCTGGCGATCCCGACGAGCTTGATCACGTACCCGAGCCGGTCGGCGACCCGCAGGTCGGTCGAGGTGACGCCCTCGATCCCCTCGCGGAAGACGTCGGAGCCGTGGACGACGGTGTCGAACGCGAGCGACGCGAGGATGGCGCACTTGCTCGCGGCATCGTGCCCGCCCACGTCGGCGGTGGGGTCGGCCTCGGCATAACCCAGTGCCTGCGCGTCGGCGAGGACCTCGGCGTAGTCGGCGCCTTCCTCGGCCATCTTGGTGAGGATGTAGTTGGTGGTGCCGTTGAGGATCCCGACGACGCGGGTCACGCGGTCGCCGGCCAGCGATTCCTTCAGCGGGCGGATGATCGGGATGGCGCCGGCGACCGCCGCCTCGTAGGCGAGGTCAACGCCGGCGGCACGGGCGGCTTCGTACAGCTCCGGACCGGCGTGCGCCACCAGTTCCTTGTTCGCCGTCACCACCGGCTTCTTGAGCTCGAGCGCCCGCCGGATCAGCCGGTCGGACGGGTCGAGGCCACCCATGACCTCGACGATCACGTCGACGTCGGGGTCCTCGACGATCGCGGCGAGGTCGTCGCCGAAGACGTCGTCGGCCACGGGTAACCCACGCCCGCGGGCCTTGCCGAGGTCGCGCACCCCGATGCGGGTCACCTCGAGGCGGGCGCCGGTGCGGGCCGTGATGTCGACGGACTCGCGGTCGAGCAGCGTCACCACCCCACCGCCGACCGTGCCGCAACCCAGCAGGCCGATGCGCAGGACGCGGTCCAAGAGCGGTTCCTCGCGGTGGGACGACAGACGGGCGCCGAGCCTACCGCCGCTCAGACCCGCCGGGCGGTCCACACCGTGGCGTGCGGAGCGAAGCCCAGGCGCCGGTAGAGCCGGTCCGCCGGACCGCCTGGCTCGGCGGCGATGCCGACGCGTGTCGACGGCGCCACGTGCAGGTGCGCGGCGACGGCGGTGTGCGTCAGGGCGGCGGCGATTCCGAGACGCCGGTGCACCGGGTGGACGATCACGTCCTCGACGGCGGCCAGCCCCTGCCGGTCGTGGACCAGCGTCGCCCGGGCGACCGGCGCGCCGTGCCGCTGCGCGACCCAGACCTGCGCCCGTTCGGCCGCGGCCAGCTCACGTTGGACGTCGACGCTCCAGGCGACGAACTCCTCGTTCCACGTGCGCCAGACCTCGGGATCGTCGCGGTCGGGAGCGTCGTAGCGGTACAGCACCGTGGCCGCGTGCCAGCGGCGGTCGGTGGGCTGGGGGTCGACCGCCGACGGCGGCGGCACCGGCGCGATCGCCACGGGTGCCGGGGGCGGCACGACGGGGGCGTCGAGCAGCAGCACCGTCAGCGGAGCGAGCTCCAGGCCCTGGGCCCGCGCCGCGTCCCCGAGGGCGGCGTCGGCCACCGGAGGCTCGGGCGGCGCATCGGGCGCCAGCGGCAGCTCCCACCGCAGCTGCACGTGGGGGACGCCCAGTACCCCGATCGTGTCGTGGAACCGTGCGATCCAGCGGGCGACGTCCGCCGCATCGGGCGGGTCGATCAGATCCAGGGTGTTGCCGTCGCGGAAGTCGGGCCGCGAGGGGGTGCGGACGGTGACGTGGTCGCGGGCGTAGGTCACGAGCGAACGTCCCGAGAGCGACACGCGACACACGGCCAGTCCCAGCCGTTCGTCGACCCGCCGCAGGCCGCCGCCGGTCACGTCGTCGCCCGAACGTCAGCGCCGCGGCGCCCGCTCATGGAAGGGGGACGTCGCGGGCGACGAGGTCGTCGAGGGTCTCGCGCCGGATGATGGTGCGCACCTCGCCGTCGCGTACCAGGACGGCGGCGGGGCGTGGCAGCCGGTTGTAGTTGGACGCCATCGACTCCGTGTACGCGCCGGTGGCCGCAACGGCGAGGAGGTCGCCGACCGCCACGTCGCTGGGCAGTGCCGCGTGCTCGCGTACGAGGTCGCCCGATTCGCAGTGCTTGCCGACCACCGTGGTCGAGATCGGTTCGTCGGCACCGGAACGGTTGGCGAGCGCCACCTCGTGCTGGGCGTCGTAGAGCGCGGGACGGATGTTGTCGGACATGCCCCCGTCGACGCTGACGTAGGTGCGCAGGCCCGGCAGGACCTTGATCGTGCCGACCTCGTAGAGGGTGAGCGTGGAGGGACCCACGATGGCGCGGCCGGGCTCGACGACCAGCCGCGGCCGCGGGAGGTCCAGACGCGCGCAGCGGTCGTCGACGGCGCGCAGCACCGCCTCGCCGTAGCGGGCCACCTCGACGGGGTGGTCCTCGTGGGTGTAGCGGATGCCCATGCCGCCCCCGAGGTTGAGCTCGGTGAGCGTGATGCCGAGTTCGTCGCGCCACCGGGCCAGCAGGTCGAGTGCGACCTCGGCGTTGGCGACGAACGGGTCGGTTCCGAAGATCTGCGACCCGATGTGGGCGTGGATGCCGACCACGTCGACGTGCGCCAGGTCACGGGCGGTGATCACGGCACGGTCGGCAAGGCCGAGCGACAGCGTGAACCCGAACTTCGAGTCGTCGTGGCCGGTGCGCACGTAGTCGTGGGTGTGGGCGTCGATGCCGGGCGTGATGCGTAGCCACACGGTCGCGACGGTGTCCCGGTCGGCCGCGAGCTTCTCGAGCCGTTCGAGCTCCTCGAACGAGTCGACGACGATCCGGCCGACCCCGACCTCGAGCGCCCGGTCGAGCTCGTCCAGCGACTTGTTGTTGCCGTGTAGGACGATGTTGGCGGGATCGACGCCAGCGACCAGCGCGGTGTGCAGCTCGCCGCCGGACACCACGTCGATGAGCAGCCCCTCCTGGTCGACGACCTGGAGGACGCCGATCGTGCACCACGCCTTCGATGCGTAGGCCACCTCGACACCGGGGAACCCGTCCCGGTAGCGGCGGCACCGCTCGCGCAGGTCCGCCTCGTCGACCACCCACAGCGGGGTGCCGTGTGATCGGGCGAGCTCGGTCATCGCGACCCCGCCGACGCGCAGCACGCCACCATCGTCGCGTTCAGCGGTCAGCGGCCAGGGGCCAGGGGAAGTCATGGCTCACATCCGTTCGGGTGCGCTCACGCGCAGCAGCGCCAGCGCGTTCGCCAGCACCTGCTTGGCCGCGACCGCGAGCCAGTAGCGGGCCTGCCCCAGCGGCTCGTCGCCCTCGACGAGCACGCGGCACTCGGCGTAGAAGCGGTGGAAGGTGCCGGCCAACTCCTCGGCGTAGCGGGCCAGGCGCTGGGTGGCGCGCAGGTCGGCGGCGTCGTCGACGACCAGGGGGAGCTGTGCCATCGCGGTCAGCAACTCGAGTTCGGCGGGATGGGTCAGCCGGGACAGGTCGGCCGACTCGAGGCTGCCGTGGTCGAAGTTGCGCTCGTCCGCGGTGCGGATCAGCGAGTTGATGCGTGCGTGGGCGTACTGGACGTAGTAGACCGGGTTCTCCATGGACTGCTGCGCGACGACGTCGAGGTCGAAGTCCACGGTCGTGTCGAGGCCCTGCCGCAGGAAGTGGTAGCGGGTGACGTCGGGGCCGACCTCCTCGACCACCTCGTCGAGCGCCACCATCTCGCCGGTGCGCTTGGACATGCGCACCGGTTCGCCGCCCCGCTGCAGGTTCACCATCTGGCCGATGCGGACCTCGACCCGGTCGCGGGGGATGCCGAGGCACTCGGCGGCCGCGAGCAGACGTCCGACGTAGCCGTGGTGGTCCGCACCGAGCAGGTAGTACAGCCTCGCCCCGCCACCGGCTCCGCTGGCGCTCGCCCGCGTCCACTTGTCCCGCATGTAGGCGCAGTCGGCGGCGAAGTAGGTGGGACGCCCGTCGGAGCGGACGATGACCCGGTCCTTGTCGTCGCCGAAGTCCCCAGTGCGCAGGAAGGTGGCGCCGTCCTGCTCGTAGGTACGGCCGTCGGCCTTCAGCTGACCGATCGTGGCCTCGATGGCGCCGCGGTCGTGCAGGGTGCGCTCGGAGAACCAGACGTCGAAGTCGACCCCGAGCTGATGCATCTGGGCCGCGATGCGCCGCCGCATCGCCTCGACCGCCAGCACCCCGACCCGGGCGCCGATGCGCGGGTCGACCCGCGGATCGGCGCTGGCGGCCGCGTCCTCGACCAGCTCGCCGCCTGCTCCGCCCTCGTGCTCGACCCCACCACCGAACGCGATGTCGACGTCGGGAATCTCCTCGAAGACCGCCTCGCCGTGCTGTTCGCGCAGCTCGGCGGCGAGCTCGGGGATGTAGCTGCCCCGGTAGTGGTCGTCGCCGAGGGGCAGTCCGCGTGCGGTCAGGACCACGCTCTCGCCGAAGCGACGGATCTGTTCGCCGGCGTCGTTCACGTAGTACTCGCGCACCACCTCGTGGCCGTCCGCTTCCAGCAGTGCGGCGATCGCGTCGCCGGTGGCCGCCCACCGGCCGGCGCCGACGTGCAAGGGGCCGGTCGGGTTGGCGGAGACGAACTCGACGTTGACGGACTCGCGCTCCTCCGGCGCACGCTGGCGGCGCCCGAACGTGTCGCCGGCGGCGACCACGCGCCGGACGAGGTCTTCGTGGTAGCGGTGCGCGAGCCGGAAGTTGACGAAGCCGGGTCCGGCGATGTCCACCGAGGCGACGGCGTCCGGGAGCTCGAGGTGGTCGACCAGTGCCTGGGCGATCTCGCGCGGCGGACGCTTCGCCGGCTTGGCGAGCCGCAGCGGCGCGGTCGTCGCCCAGTCGCCGTGCTCGGCCTGGCGGGGGCGCTCGAGTTCGGCGTCCGTCTCGGGCAGTCCCGCGGCCAGGAGCGCGGCACGGATGCGTGCGCCGAGATCGGCGAGGACGGGATCGAGGAGTTCAGGACGGGCCATGCGCGGGCTTTCGGGAACGCCGGATCGGAAGGCCGACGCTACCCGAGCGTCAGGGGCGTCCGGCCGCGAGGCGTTCGATCGTCTCGATCAGGTCGATGGGATCGAACGGCTTGGTGATGTAGGCATCGCCGCCGATCGCGAACCCGCGCGCGAGATCGGCCTGCTGAGCACGGGCGGAGACGAAGACGATCGGCGTGTGCGCGATGTCGGGGTCGGCGCGCACGGCTTCGCACACCTGGAAGCCGTCGAGCTCGGGCATCATGACGTCGAGGAGCACCACCTCGGGCCGTTCGGCGCGAATCGTCGCGAGCGCCGCGTTGCCGTTCTCGGCGGTCAGGACGTCGTGCCCTTCCATCTCGAGGTTGAGTTGGAGCAACCGCAGGATCGTGGGGTCGTCATCGACCGCGAGCACCCGAGCCACGTCGTCCACCTCCATCGCATCGGACGCTATCCCCTTCGGTTCGCGGAACATCTTCCTTCACCTGCGGTTCTTCCGTACGCGCTCGGGCCGCGCGTTCGGGCCGATCGGCGCGCGTGCTACCTTCGGTGGCCGCGTCCGCGACCCACCGACCGGTGGCGCCACGACGCCTTGCACGCCCCCGTAGCTCAGTGGATAGAGCACTGGCCTCCGGAGCCAGAAGCGTAGGTTCGATTCCTACCGGGGGTACCCGTACGACCCGAGCCGCCGAGCGCCCCGTTCCCGGTGAGCCCGGCGGCTCTCGTCGTTCGCCGCGCATCATGCCGCACCATCGACGTGTTCGGCCGGCATCGCCGGCACCGCACCGTCACGGTGGACGCCGACCTGCCGCCGACGGGCAGGCACCGGCTGGCAGCGCGCTAGACGGCCACCTGGCGCCGAATGCCTGAAGTGCGCAGCGTGCGTCACGATCGACGGGTTCACTTTCGTCGAGGATTCCGCTCATGCGCTCGGTGAACGGGATGCGCCGCTCCCGTCCGGGTGCGCGGTGCCGCTTCACGCTTCAGCCCGCGAGGTGGGAAGCGCCTCAGCCCATCCTGGCGGCGAGCCACTTGGGGTCCAGGCGGCGCCGACGGCGCAGCCCGGCCGCCGCCAGCTCCGTGTCGAGTTGCGTCTCGTCGAGCAGCTCTGCCGTGAAGGCCTGCGTCCACGCGCGCCCGTCCAGTTCGTAGGTCACGGACGCGTCGAACACCCGCCCCCGCTGGGCCAGGACCCGGAACCTGACCATCACGTCGCCGATCGGGCCGTCACCGTCGGCGAGGCCGCCGATCACGTCCGGGCTCCAGTGCTCGATGTAGGCCGTCCCCTCGACCGCCAGATGCCGGGCGACCGCGTCGAGGAACGCGCGACGCTGGACCGGATCGGCCACGTTCACGAGATGGCTGGCCAGCACCACGGCGTCGAAGCGACGGCCGAGGCGCAGCTCCTCGATGCTGGCCTCGACGGCCGCCACCGCGTCGTCGAGGTGCGCCAGCATCCCCTGCGACTCGTCGACGCCGACGACCTCGTGCCCGCGCGCGGCGAGTGCGTTGGCGAGCCGCCCCACACCGCAGCCGAGGTCGAGCACCGACGCCCCGGCAGCGAGGTGGTCCAGGACCGGACCGAACCCGCGCTCCGCGGGGATCGCGAGGTACACCGGCACCGGCGAGCCGTCCGGGGCGACCTCGCCTCCGCCTGTCCGGGGCACGTCAGTCCGCGCGGGCGGGCCGGACGAACCGGGCTTCGACCCCACAGAAGCAGCCGTACAGGACCAGTCCGAGTCCGAGAAGGATGAGCGCCACGGTCCCGTAGGGCGCCGCGGCCACCTCCTGCAGGGCGGCGTCGAGGCCGACGCCCGTCTCCGGGTCGTGGCGCCAGGCGGCGATGGCCACGAACCCGCCGGCCACCAGGAACACCACGCCCCGGGCCAGGTGTCCGATGCGCCCCAGCCACTCCAGGCGCCGACGGGTGCCGCCGCTGACGCCGTGGAAGTCGAGGTGGTCGCGGAACCCGCACGTCCAGCCCTCGCGCAACTGCACGATGCCGACGATCACGATGACGACGCCGACCGCCATGACCGCCCACGTCCCACCGGGTGCGGCCAGCACCGTGGCCGTCAGGCTCTCCTCCGTCCCACCGCCCTCGTCCCCGACACCGAAGGCCTCGCGCCAGGCCAGGACGGACAGCAACCCGTACAGGACCGCCCGGACCGCGAACGTGATCCTGGCGAGCCAGTCGGGCAGCGAACTGTTCGCGGCGGCCGTGCCACGGAAGGTCTGGACCGCCCGGAACAGCGCGTACCCCGTGAGTCCCAGGGCCAGGGCGAACACCAGGATGCGCCCGAACGGCTGCTGCGACACGGCGTTGATGGCGCCCTGCTGGCTCGCGTCCTCCCCGCCACCTCCGCCGAGGGCCAACTGCACCGCGAGGACGCCGACGACGCTGTAGAGCACGCCCTTCGCCGCGAACCCCGCTCGCGCGAGCCCGTCGACGGTCCGCTCCTCGCCCGCTGTCGTCGACGCGTCCACCGCTCGTGCTCCTGTCCGATGGCTGTTCGTAGCACGACGGGCGGACGTCGTGCGTCCCGACGTTCGCCCGAAGGCACCTGACTACCCTCGGCGCCGCCCCCGCCACGCAGGCCCGCGTCCGGGGCGCCAGCCGCCCCCGTCTTCCCGAGGACCCCATGGCCGCCCCCATCGACGTCGCCGACCGCTCGATCTACACGCGCACGCTCGGCATCGCGCACGACCCGCTCACGGGACCGCACCGGCCGGTCGACGAACGCGGACGCGAGGTCGCCCCCGACCTGCTCGCGCTGATGGGTGAAACGCCGCTGGTGCGGCTCGACCGGCTCTCCCGTGCCGTGCCGCCGACGCTCATCGCCAAGCTCGAGATGCTCAATCCCGGCGGAAGCGTGAAGGACCGCATCGGCATCGCCATGGTCGAGGCGGCCGAAGCCGCCGGCGTCCTCAAGCCCGGTGGCACCATCGTCGAGCCCACCTCGGGCAACACCGGCGTCGGCCTCGCGATCGCCGCCGCCCGCAAGGGCTACCGGTGCGTGTTCGTGGTGCCCGACAAGGTCAGCACCGACAAGATCTCGCTGATGCGGGCCTACGGCGCGGAGGTCGTGGTCTGCCCCACCTCGGTCGAGCCGGACGACCCCCGCTCCTACTACTCGGTGTCCGACCGGCTGGCGGCCCAGCCGAACGCGTTCAAGCCGAACCAGTACTTCAACCAGGCCAACCCGCAGACCCACGTCTTCTCGACCGGTCCGGAGTTGTGGCGGCAGACCAACGGCCTCATCGACGCCTTCGTCTGTGGCGTCGGCACCGGCGGGACCGCCACCGGCGTCGGCCGCTACCTCAAGGAGCGCAAGCCGGACGTGCAGGTCGTCGGCGCGGACCCCGAGGGCTCGCTGTACTCCGGCGACGAGATCCACACCTACCTCGTCGAGGGCATCGGCGAGGACTTCTGGCCCGAAACGTTCGACCCGGGAATCGTCGACCACTGGTACCGCGTCGGTGACCGCGACTCGTTCCTCACGGCCCGCCGCTGCGCCCGCGAGGAGGGCATCCTCGTCGGCGGATCGGGAGGCACGGCGCTGTGGGCGGCGCTCGAGTACGCCAAGGACCAGCCCGAGGACGCCACCATCGTGGTGCTGCTGCCCGACTCCGGCCGGGGCTACCTGTCGAAGTTCTACGACGAGCGCTGGCTGGCCGAACACGGCTTCGTCGAGCACGCCTCGGGCACCGGGACCGTCGGTGACGTCCTGCGCGCCAAGGGCGAGGACCTGCCGCCGCTGGTCCACCTGCACCCCGGCGAGCAGGTGGCCCAGGCGATCGCGCTGCTCAAGGAGTACGGCGTGTCGCAGATGCCGGTGTTCCGCGAGGGCGTGCACGACGACGCGACCGCGGACGACATCCTCGGCTCCGTCCGCGAGAACGCCCTGCTCGACGCCGCACTGCGCGATCCCGAGGCCATGAGCAAGCCGGTCATCGAGGTGATGCAGCCCCCGCTGGCGACGGCCTCGACCGACGACGCGCTCGACCACGTGCTGGCCGGCCTGGCCACCGGCGCCCCCGCCATCGTCGTCCACGACGCCGGCCGCGCCATCGGTGTGCTGACCCGCGCCGACCTGCTCACCTTCCTCGCCGCACGCTGAAGGTCACCACCATGCAGTTCGAAACCCGCGCCATCCACGTCGGTCAGGACCCCGACCCCCGCACGGGGGCGGTGGTGGTCCCGATCTACCAGACGTCGACGTTCGCGCAGCCGGCCGTCGGTGAACACACCGGCTACGAGTACGCCCGCACCGGCAATCCCACGCGCACCGCGCTCCAGGAGTGCCTCGCCAGCCTCGAGGGCACCGAGCAGGCGGTCTGCTTCGCCTCGGGGATGGCCGCCGAGGACGCCATCCTGCGGCTGCTCGCCCCGGGCGACCACGTGATCATGGCCAACGACGTCTACGGCGGCACGTGGCGCCTGATCACCAAGGTGCACGCCCGCTACGGCATCGAGGTGTCCGCGGTCGACATGACCGACCTCGATGCCGTCGCCGCCGCCTTCCGGCCGACCACCCGCTTCGTGTGGGCCGAGACGCCGTCGAACCCGTTGCTCAAGATCCTCGATCTCGCGGCGCTCGCCGAGCTCGCGCACGACCGTGATGCCTGGCTGGTCGCCGACAACACCTTCGCCACGCCGTACCTGCAGCGGCCCACCGAGTTCGGCGCCGACCTCGTCGTGCACTCGACCACGAAGTACCTCGGCGGGCACTCCGACGTCGTCGGCGGGGCGGTGTGCACCGACGAACAGACCGCGGCGGACCTCGCCTTCCTCCAGAACGCGGTCGGGGCCGTGCCCGGCCCGTTCGACTCCTGGTTGACCCTGCGTGGCGTCAAGACGTTGGGCGTCCGCATGGAGAAGCACAGTGAGAACGCGGGGCGGATCGCGAACTACCTCGCCGGGCATGCCGCGGTCGAGCAGGTGCTCTACCCCGGGCTCGCCGACCACGCCGGCCACGACGTCGCCGCCCGGCAGATGAGCGCATTCGGCGGCATGGTGTCGTTCCGGGTCGCCGGGGGCGCCGACGCGGCACGACGCGTCGCGGAGCGCACGGAGCTGTTCTTCCTGGCCGAGTCGCTCGGTGGGGTCGAGAGCCTGATCGAGCACCCCGGCATCATGACCCACGCCTCGGTGGCGGGCACCGACCTCGAAGTGGCCGACGACCTGCTGCGGATCTCCGTCGGCATCGAGTCCGCCGACGACCTGCTCGCCGACCTCGAACGCGCGCTCGGCTGACGCGCGGCGGCGCAGGAAGCGCTGCAGTGCCCCCCGTCACCCGCCGATACCTGTGCTGACCGGGTCGGCCGGAAGGTGACGGTGGAGCGCAACGCGTCAGCGATTGGGCGAGTCGCCGTGCTCGCCCTGCTCACCGTGCTCTCGACCGGCTGCGGGAGCGTCGTCACGCTCGAACTGCCGGCCGCCGACGGGATCGGGACCGACGTCCCGCCCGCTCCCGCCCGCTCGGTGGTCTACGACGCCGAGGGCCACGAACTGGCGGTGCTGCACGCCGCCGCCCATGAGCCCGCTGCGCTCGCCGACCTGCCGGCCCACCTCGTCGACGCCGTCCTGACCGCTGAGGACAACCGGTTCTACGACCACCGCGGCATCGACGCGCGGGCCATCGCCCGTGCCGCCATCGCCAACCACGGTGCCGGCCACGCCCAGCAGGGCGGCTCCACCATCACCCAGCAACTCGTCAAGCTGCGGACGATGCCCGGCGCCGACCGCACGGCGGCCACGAAGCTGCAGGAGGCCGTCCACGCACGCGAACTGGAACGGCAGCGGTCGAAGGCGAAGATCCTCGCGGACTACCTCAACACGGTCTACTTCGGCGAGGGCGCCTACGGGATATCTGCCGCCGCGTGGACCTACTTCCGCCGCGCTCCCGAAGACCTCGAGGTGCACCAGTCCGCGCTGCTGGCCGCCATCATCCGCGCCCCGGAGGCGTTCGGGCCTCGTCACGATCCCGAGGCCGCCAGGACCCGCCGTGACGACGTCCTGCGACGCATGGCGGCCGCTGGACACCTCTCCGCTCAGCAGCGCGACCGCGCCGTCGCCGCGCCGATCGAGGTGTCGGGCCGCGAGGGTGCGCCCGCGGCGACCGAACCGCACTTCGTCGACCTCGTCGTACGCACGCTGCTGGCCGACCCCGGATTCGGCGCCACGGAGGCCGATCGCGCCGCCCGGCTCCGGGCCGGCGGACTCCACATCCACACCACCCTCGACCAGGACCTGCAAGCGCTCGCGCGCGCGAGCCTGCTGCGCCATCTGCCCGAGGCCGACGGTCCCGACGGCGCGATCGCGATCGTCGAGCCGGCCAGCGGCGAGATCCTGGCGGCCGTGGGCAACCGCACCTACGAACAGTTGCAGTTCGACCTCGCGACCCAGGCCCGGCGCCAGCCCGGCTCGACGTTCAAGGCCTTCGTGCTCACCACCGCCATCGCCGACGGTTGGCACGCGGACGATCTCGTCGATGGCAGCCAGGGCGTCGTGACGACGGCCCACGGCGGGTGGGACGTACGCAACTACGACCGGCGCAGCTACGGCGACGTGACCCTGGCCGGTGCCACGCGCGCGTCGGTCAACACCGCCTACGCCCGTCTGGGGGTGGAGCTCGGCGCCGATCGGATCGCGGGGACGGCTCGCGCGATGGGCGTGCGTTCGACGCTGCCGTCCGACGAGCCCCAGATCGCGCTCGGTGGCGGGCGTGTTTCCGTCACGCCGCTCGACCTCGCCGCCGCCTACGGCACGCTCGCCAACGGCGGGACCCACGTCCCCACCTCGCCGATCCGGCGTGTCCTCGACCGGGACGGCCGTACCGTCTGGCAGCCGGACCGCTCCCCACGGCCGGTGCTCTCGTCCTACGTGGCCGAGCAGACGAGCGCGGTGCTGCGCGAGGTGGTGACCAACGGCACCGGCGTCGCCGCCCACGTCTCCGGTTGGCAGATCGCCGGCAAGACCGGCACGACCTCGGACAACGCCGACGCCTGGTTCGTCGGCTACACGCCGAACTTGTCGGCGGCGGTCTGGATCGGACACGCCGAGGGCCGGATACCGCTGCGCGACGTCCGCGGAGTCGCCGAGGTGACGGGTGGGACGCTGCCGGCGCGTATCTTCGCCGACACGGTCACCGAGGCCCTCCGGGACCAGCAGCCACCGGTCCCGACCGGCCGGGTCGCGGACCCCGAGCGGTAGGCTCCCGCGCCGCCGTCGACCTCGCGGCGTCCGAGCCTGCCGACAAGCGACCGTCCGTGCGCGCCCTGCTGCTGTTCAACCCCAACGCGACCACCACCGACGACCGGGTCCGGGACGTGATCGCGTCGGCCCTGGCGTCGGCGGTCGACCTCGACGTGAAAGCGACCAAGCAGCGCGGCCACGCGACCCACATCGTCGCCGGGGCCGTGCACGAAGGCGTCGACGCGGTGTTCGCCCTCGGCGGTGACGGGACCGCGAACGAGGTGTTGCAGGCACTCGCCGGGACCGACGTCCGCCTGGGCATCATCCCCGGCGGCGGCGCGAACGTGCTGGCCCGGGCACTGGGCCTGCCCAACGACGCGGTGGCGGCCACCTCCGTCCTGCTCGAGCACCTGCGCAGCGACCGGACCCGCCGGATCACGCTGGGACGGGCCGGGGACCGCTACTTCGGGTTCAACGCCGGGTTCGGGTTCGACGCCGCCGTCGTGCGCCACGTCGAGCAGCACGCCCGCATGAAGCGCGTCTTCCGTCAGGCGGCGTTCGTGGCCTCGACCACCCGCGAGTGGGCCGTCGGCGAGGGGCGCGAACAGCCGGTGATCACCGCGACGCTGCCCGACGGCAGCCTCGCGGGGCCGTATCTCATCTCCATGATCGCCAACACCGACCCCTACACCTACCTGGGTCAGCGACCGATGCACGTCCATCCGTCGGCCCGGTTCGACCTCGGACTCGACCTGATCGGACTGCGGCGGCTGAGCACGCCGGCGCTGCTGAAGATCATCGGTCAGGTGTTCCGCGATGGCTCGCACATCCACGCCAAGGGCGTGGACTACCACCACGACCTCGGCAGCTTCACCCTGTCGTCGTCCGAGCCTCAGCCGCTGATGGTCGACGGCGACTACTCCGGCGAGCACCTCGCCGTCACCTTCACCGCCGTCGCCGACGCGCTCCGGGTACTCGCCTGACGGGCGCCGCCGTGCGTCCCCCGCTCGACTGCACGCAAGAGTTAGCACGGTCTCACCGAAGCTCTTGACTTGCCTGCCACAGACGTTACGTTCCCGTTTCCGGTTCGAGAATTTGTTCACAAGCCGGCGTCCCCCACGCCGCAAGTTCCTGAACGCGCGAACCGAACGATGCCGGACCTCGGGCGAGGCGGGCCTGCCACGGCCCGCTCGTGCGCACCGGATCGTCCCACCCCACCCCCACCACGTTTCCCGCGTCAGGTACGCCGAGGCCTCCCCCCGGGCTGCGTACGTGATGCCGACAGGGAGAATCCCCATGGACTGGCGGAGCCGCGCTTCGTGTATCGATGAAGACCCCGAGCTGTTCTTCCCGATCGGGACGACCGGACCGGCGGTCGAGCAGGCCGACGCCGCCAAGCGCGTCTGCGCCCGCTGCGAGGTACGTGAACCCTGCCTCGAGATGGCCCTCAACACCAACCAGGACGCCGGCATCTGGGGCGGCCTGACCGAGGACGAGCGACGGACCCTCAAGCGCGCGCGCCAGCGGCGCCGCCGCATGGCGAGCTGATCTCGACCACCTCGAACCACCACGGAAGCGACACGGTGCACACCCGCACCTATCTGACGACCCCGCCCGGCCGCGTGCCACTCCTGGACGCGTTCCCGGACGGGGTCGTCGAACGTTGGGTCCCCGGACCGGCGGTGCCCACGGAGCCGGCGTCGCCCGGCCGGCGGCGTCGGTACGTCGTCGCCGTGGCGCTCCTGCTCGGCGCCCTGCTCCTCTCGACCCTGCAGGCGGTGGCCGATCGCCAGACGCAGGATCCCGCGTTGTCACTGACCTCAGCGGGGCAGCGGTAGCAGCAACTCGCACACGGTGCCGGGGACGTCGTCACGGCGCCGCACCTCGAGCGTCCCACCGAGCTCGGACTCGACCAGCGTCGCGGCGATCTGCAACCCGAGGTTCGCTCCCGTCTCGAGCGCCCAGCCCGGAGGCACCCCGACCCCGTCGTCGCGTACCTCGAGGTGCAGGCTGGCCGAGCGGCGCTCGAGCGCGACGACGATGTCGCCGCCAGAGTCCGGGTAGGCGTGCTCGACGGAGTTCTGCAGCAGTTCGCTCATCACCAACGCGAGCGGTGTGGCCACCTCGGCCGGGAGCTCACCGGCGCTGCCGTCGAGCAGCATGTGCACCGGCCGGTCGGGGTCGGTCAGGCCCGTCGAGAGCATCTCGATCAGGCGTTGCGCGACCTTGTCGAAGCTGACCCGCTGCCGCGAGTCCTGCGACAGCGTCTCGTGGACGAGCGCGATCGAGGAGATGCGGCGGACGGACTCCCCCAGGGCTTCACGCGCCTCCTCGGACGTCAGCCGCCGCGACTGCAGGCGGAGCAGGGACGCCACCGTCTGCAGGTTGTTCTTCACGCGGTGGTGGATCTCGCGGATCGTCGCGTCCTTGTAGAGCAGCAGCCGCTCGTGACGGCGCAACTCGGTCACCTCGCGAACGAGCATCAGCCCGCCCAGCACGTGGTGGTCGCGCGTGAGCGGCAGCAGCCGGCGGAGCACGACCGCGCCGCGCGCCTCGACCTCGGACTCGAGCGGCTCGCCGTCCGCCAGCGCCTCGAGCACCGCCACGTCGTCGAGGTCGAAGCTGGCGAGGTTGCGCGCCAGGATGTTGTCGACGACACCGAGGCGGCGGTAGGCGCTGATGGCGTTGGGCGAGGCGTAGACCACGGTGCCCGAGGGATCCACACGGAGAAGGCCGTCACCGACCCGGGGGGCCAACTCGCGCTCGGGATCCTCGCCGGGGAAGGGGAAGGAACCCTCCGCCAGCATGTTCGACAACTCGTTGGCGACCTGGAGGTAGGTCAGCTCCAGCTGTGAAGGGGCCCGGACCATCGACAGGTTGGCCTCGCGCGTGACGACGGCGATGACCTCCCCCTCGAACGGCACGGGGATGGCCTCTTCCCGGACCGGCACGCCGGTCGACCAGTCGGGTTCGCCGTCACGGACGATGTGGCCCTCGTCGAACGCGCGTCGGACGGCGAGACGCTCACCCTCGCCGTACACGGTTCCGACGAGGTCGTCGTAGTAGATCGTCTGTGCCGTGTAGGGCCGCATCTGGGCCACCACCGTCAGCTGACCGGTGGCGGGGTCGCGGCAGAACATCAGCAGATCGGCGAACGAGAGGTCGGCCAGGATCTGCCAGTCCGAGACGATCGCCTGCAGCGTGTCGACCGCAGCGCCGTACAACCCGCCGTGTTCTTCGACCAGATCCTGGAGGGAGGACACCGACGCGCTACTTCGGCAGGAAACGCTGCAGCTGCTGCAGCGGCACGGCCTCGCGGATGTGTTCGAACGCCCGCTTCTCGATGTCGCGGGCCTCGGACATGGACAGACCGAGTGCCCGTGCGGTGTCGGCGAGGTCGTGCGGGTGCCCGTCGGTGAGCCCCATCCGGAGTTCGAGGACGCGCCGCTGGGTTTCGGGCAGACGCTTGAGCACCTTCTCGAGCGGCCCGGCGAGTTGCGACACGGTCTCGTTCTCGGCGCTCTGCGGGCGGCCGCCGCGGCCCTGACCGGACGCCGCCTGGCGACGCGGTTGCCCGCGCCCACTGCCGCCGCCGCGTCGGCTGTCGCGGCCGCCGCCCCTGGATTCGCGCTTCGAGGACTCGTTCATCGCGCCGAGCGTAGCCGCGCGGGACCTTGGCGGTCGGACCGGTCGGCGTGGCACCATGCGGGCCGTCATCTGCCGAGGCCAAGACCCGTGCCCTTCGTCCTGCTCGTGGTGCTCGTGGCCGTGGCGATCTCCGCGGTCCGCGGCGGACGACTGCGCGACGTCGCCGAGGCGCCACTGCACCACGGCTGGCTCCTCGCGCTCGGCGTGGCACTGCAGGTCGGCGTCGACGTGGCCGCGGCACGCGACGTGCTGGTCCCCGGGGCCTGGTGGACCTACGCGTTGCTGCTGCTCAGCCAGTTGCTGGTGGTGGGCTGGGTGGTCGCGAACCGCCATCTGCCCGGACTGGTGCTGGTCGCGGCGGGCCTGGCCGCGAACGCCCTCGTGATGGCCGCCAACGGCGCCATGCCGGTGTCCCCCGAGGCCATCGCCGCGCTCGGCATCGAAGGGGCCGAGGTCCCCCCGGGCAAGCACATGCTGCTCGACGCCGACACCCGCCTGCCGTGGTTGGCCGACATCATCCCCGTGCCGCCCATCCGCTCCATCATCTCCGTCGGCGACCTCGTCCTGGCCGCCGGGCTGGTCCCGCTCACGCACGCCCTGATGACCTGGTCCTCACGCGCCGACCGGGAACCGGCCACCGAAGCCGCCGGTGAGGCGTGAGCCGCCGGTGAGGGTGAACCGCAGCTCAGGAACCGAACGCCCGGCGGTCCATGATGCGCGCAACGGCCGACACGACGTCGAGGTCGCCGATGTCGCGCACCAGCCGGACCACCAACTCGTCGCGCTGACCGCTGCGCCGCAGGTCGGGGGCGTACTGGTCCACCTCGCAGCACGCGGCCACGATGCGCGCGGCGACACGGACGTCGGTCGGGTGGGCCAGCGACGGTTCGCCGTGCGCCGCCACGATCCGCGCCACGCGGTCCAGCGACGACGTCGCTTCGGCGATCACGGACGCGCCCGCGGTTGCCAACACCCGGCGGCCACCGCCGCCGCGTGACTCGTCGCGCTCGACGGCGACGCGGCCGAGCTCGTGCAGGTGGGCGGCATGCTCGAGGTCGGCCAGCGTGCCGGCGTCCAGTCCGAGTTCCAGCCCGACGTCGTGTGCCAGGTTCGCCACGCGGACACCGTGGCCGCGCTCGATCGTGCCCAGGTGTTCGGGCAGACGCGACATCGCCCGGATCGTCTGGTCGTAGGCGCGCGACGCGATCGCGTAGCGGTCGAGGCCGATGCGTGCCGCCAGCAGCGGCAGCAGCATCGTCGGCAGCGTCCAGTGGCCGAGCACCGGATGCACGAGGGCGCCGAGGACCGCGGTCGAGGTGATCGCGAGGCTGATCAGCCAGGTCGTCGCGATCGCCTCCCGGACGCGTCGCCCGACGAAGCGCCAGCGTCCACCGAGCCGTCCCACCGCCCACACCGCCGGGATGCCCAGCGTGATCGCCGCCGAGACGGCGACGGTGGGTCCCAGGGCGAGCTCGGCGGCCCGGAATCCGTCGGAGACGGCGCCGACGAACCGGGCGGAACTGGCCCAGGCACCGATCGCGGCAATGCCGCTGAGCGTCCAGCCGCTGACGAGCCGCAACAGCAGGCCGTGCGGTTCCCGCAGATCACGGTCGAACAGGCGCGCCACCGACCACCCGAGGCCGGCGATCAGCGCCACGGCGACCGGCGACATGCCGATGATCGCCGCCGCGCCGATCACGGCGACGGCGGCCGGGATCGGGTCCCCGCGCCGGTGCCGGATGGGCAGCAGTTCGGTGATCGCGGCGGCGCTGGCGAAGAGCAGCACGGCCAAGGCGGGCGTCACGCGTTGGATGCCGCCGGGCAGCAGCCACCAGAGGCCGCCGATGGCCAGCGCGAACAGCAGGCCCAGGGCCCAGACGGGCCGGTGGTCGTGCACCCTCATGCCAGGCCTTCCGGCGCCGCGGGTCCCGCGGGCTCGCCGACGAGGCGTTCCTCGGCCGTGCCGACCGGGATCTCGTGGCCGTGGAGGTGCTCAGCGCTGGCGAAGTCCGTCGTCGGCTCCCACCCGATGCGTTCGACGACGCGTGCGAGCGCCTCCACCATGCGGGGGTCGAACTGGGTGTTGGCGCAGCGCCGGAGTTCTTCGACGGCGGCCGTGACCGGCAGGGCCCGTCGGTAGGAGCGCGTGGACGTCATGGCGTCGAAGGCGTCGACGACGGTCACGATGCGCACGATGTCGGTGAGCTCCTCGCCGCCGACCCCGTGGGGGTAGCCGCCGCCGTCGAGCCGCTCGTGATGGAAGCGGACGATGTCGATCGCGGGGGCCAGGAAGTCGATGTCGTGCAGGATCTCGGCGCCGATGGAGGGGTGCTGCTTCATCCGGCCGAACTCGTCGTCGTCCAACGGCCCGGGCTTGTTGATGATGCACAGCGGCACGCCGACCTTGCCGACGTCGTGCAGCAACGCGGCGTAGCGGGTCAACCGGCGCTGGTCGTACGGAACGCCGAGCTCTTCGGCGACGTGTACGGACAGTTCGGCGACGCGTTCCGAGTGTCCCCGGGTGTAGAGGTCCTTGATCTCGATGGTCTTGACGAAACCGCGCACGAGCCGGTCGTAGGACTCATCGAGCCGCTGGAACGCCAGCAACCCATGCCGCGCGATCAGCGTCGGCACCGCCATCAGCAACAGCGCCCACGGGGAGGCCGCCTGCATCACGACGGCCGCGAGGACCGCGATCCCCACGTAGGGGACCTGCATGACAAGAGAGGACCCGATCGAACGGAACGCGCCCCAGAACCGCTCGCTGCTCGCGATCGAAACCACGCCCGCCACGAGGGCGTGATTAGAAACGCTGTGCGCAATCGAGGCAGCCACTACGGCCAGCAAGTAGGCGGGACCGATAAACGACGCATCGAGAGCGGTCGCGATCCACTGGAAGACGAGGCCGGTCAACAGCGCTGTTACCGCAAACTGCCCGAAGTTGAAGCTGACGCGCAAGACGCGCATGTGCGTAACGCGTCGGATGAACGACGGGACCCCGCCGACTGCAGCCACGACCGCCAGAGAGGGTCCACCGACCATGATGATGACCAGCATCACGACATTTGTAAGCGACGCTTCGACATCGTCGCGAACCCGTGAAGCGAACTCCTCGCTGAAGAGCACCGCCAGACAGGCGATGCATGCCGCTAGCAGAGATACCTGCGGTACAGCCCATGCCACGGCGGCCAGACCGGCGGTCGCCGTTCCAGCTATGAAGGTGACCAGTCGGCGTTGCCCCTTCACAACTGGGGCTCCTTCGAACTGTTGGAGGGCGAGCGGTGTACGGGGGAGGCCAGGGGTCAGCGAATCCAGCTGACGTTTGCACCAGCCGACAGCACCAGGGCTGCCAGGCTGGACATGGCGACGAGAAGCCTCTTCGACATGCAACACCTCCATCGAGTTCGTCCCGGTCACGAGCCGCCGCTAGTTGGCTCCTGCTGGGTTCCGCTTCGCTCGATGTCCGCCCGTCCCGAGGGAGGGCGATGTGTCGTAACGGGTGCATGGTTCAGGGCGAGCACGGGGCTCGCGAGTTGCTGTGCAGCAGGAAATCGCAAACCGCGGACCTCCCCCGTGCACCGCTCGCTCTGCAGTTGTCAGTCGATCGAAGATCACCATCGGCCGAACACCGGCCGCCCCAAGTGATCACCGCAGAGTATGCCCATACGACCACCGTCAGTGAACGACTTCGAAGATATTTCACAGGTTGCGCGTGTCTTCTCGCACCGTCTCGTACCTTGTCCCGCACGCACGGCCTGTCTGCAGCGATTCTTTCCCTGTCGGTACGCGGCCCCGTACGCTTGCGGCCGTCGAACAGGAGTCAGCGTGGAGCCGTCGTCGGGGAGCGAGAACGGTGGGGACCTGATGGCGGACGTGGACCTCTCGCCGGCCTCGGTCGGCACGGATCTGCACCTACCGGCGGCGCGCGAGACGGTCGAGAACGCGATCGCGACCATCCCCGGGATCATCGGCGCGCGGGTCGTCCCCGGCTACGAGCGGGCGATCGACGAGTTGCACGTGCTGGCCTCGCTCGAGAAGCAACCCAAGCAGGCGGTCCGCGACGTCCAGACCCTGCTGATGGCGCGGTTCGGCGTCACCATCGACCATCGCGTGGTGAGCGTCGTCCAACTCGACGAACTTCCGCGCGCGCTGGGAGCGAGCGTCGAGCGCCTCGTCCTCGAACGCGTCTCGACCAGTCTGACCGCCGGGCAACTGCACGTCGAGGTCGGGTTGCGCTTCGGCGACCGGGAGCTGAGCGGAACCGGCGACGGCAGCCCCACGGGCCACGGTCGCTACCGCGCCCCCGCCGAGGCCGCCCTGGACGCCGTCACCGAACTGCTGGGACCGCGCGCGACGCTGCACCTCGAAGGCGTGGACATCGTCGAGACGATGGGGCGTCGCCTGGCCATCACGCTGGTGCACCTCCGGGCCGGCCGGTACGAGACCACCCTGACGGGCAGCGCCATCGTGCGCGAGGCTGACGTCGACGCGATCGTCCGCAGCGTCCTCGACGCCCTCAACCGGACCATCGACGACACGGACCAGTGACCCGGCCGAACGTCCGCTGAGCGTCGGCTACCCCGACCGTCGGGACGCGCCCGCCACGCCGGGACACTCGCGGCGGCGCTTGGATCGGGTTCACGCCGACCACGGGGGAACTCATGCGCCGTCCGCGACTGCTCACCACGCTCGTTGCCGCGACCCTGCTCGCCGCCTGTTCGGGTGGCCCCGAGGGCACCGACGAGAGCGACGCGCCGCCGCCACGCGGCGACGACAGCGCGGTCGAGGAGCAGGACCCGACGGCAGCGGGCGAAGCTTGCGCCGAGGCGTTCGCGCAGGCTGCGGCCGGCGACGGCGAGCTCGAGGCGGCGATCGGCGCCTGCGAGGACATCGCCTCGTTCACCAGCGCCGCCGCCGAGCACCCCGACGCCCTCGGCGACGTCGAGCCGCAGGTCTGGCTCGCCGATGCCTGCACCGAGGCGACCGACCCGGCGGTGACCGAATCGGCGCTCTGTGCCGAGGTCGCCGGCGAGCAGAGCTGACGCCCGACCGGAACGTGGCGGGCGGCGTCAGGCCTCCTGCACGACGCCGAGTTCGCGCAACTGCTCGAGCAGTTCGTCCGGTCCGACGTCCTGGATCACGGCGAGTGCGCGCAGGTCGTCGCCACGGACGGAGAGCACCCTGCGGTTGAAGTCGCCGCGCTGGACCTGGATGGACTCGCAGTACCGGCGCAGCGCACGCCACCGCTCGCCGAGGGCGTCGAGGCGTTCGAGGTCGAGCACGATGCCGACCGTCTCGTCGGGATGGCGGACCTGCGCCTCCCCCGGCAGGACCTCACCGGGCGCGACACCGTAGAACTCGGCCAGTTCGAGCAACCTGGTCGCGGTGATGTTGCGGTCCCCACGTTCGTAGGAACCGATCACCGCGGCCTTCCAACGCCCTTCCGAACGTCGCTCCACGTCCTGCAGGGACAGGCCGCGATCGACGCGGACACGACGCAGGCGCTCGCCCACCTCATGCGTGTACGTCATCTCGGCCTCCGGTTCCGCAGCGGGAACCGTAGCGGGCGCGACCCCGCTGCGATCACCGCTCCGCCATTTCCGCGGCCCACGCCAACGTTGCGGCCAGTCCCTCCTCCAACGTCGTCCACGGCTTCCACCCCAGCTCGCGTGCAGCGCGTCGGGCATCGACGCTGCTGTGTTGGATCTCGCCGTCACGGGCCGGCGCGTGGACTGGCTCGTGGGGGTAGCCCGTCGCGGCCGCCAGGGCCCGGAACAGTTGCGAGATGCTGGTGCGCTGGCCCGTGCCGATGACGAGCCGTTGCCCGTCGGCCCGGTCCGCCGCCAGGACCAGCGCGTGGACCACGTCGTCGACGTAGACGAAGTCCCGGGTCTGCTCGCCGTCGCCGAAGATCGTGCACGGCTGCCCGGCGAGCATGCGCCCGGCGAAGGTGGCCACGACCCCGCCCTCACCGGCGGTGGTCTGGTGCGGCCCGTACACGTTCGCCAGCGTCACCGCGGTCCAGTCGAGTCCGTGGAGCAGCTCGTAGGTCCGCAGGTAGTCCAGGGCCACGCGCTTGGAGACCCCGTAGGGAGACAGCGCCGGCCGGTCGAAGGACTCGTCGACGGGGAGTTCGGAAACGTCGGGTTCCCCGTAGGAGCCGATCGAGGACGCGTAGACGACCTTGCGGACGCCGGCGTGCCGCGCGGCCTCGAGCACGGCGAGCGTCCCGAGGACGTTGACGGAAGCGTCGAACTGCGGGTCCTCGACGCTGCGACGCACGTCGACCTGCGCCGCGAGGTGAAACACGACCTCGGGCCGCAGGCGGTCGCACAGCCGCGCGAGGCCACCCTGGCGGATGTCGAGCCGGTCGAACTCGAACCGGCCGGCGTGTCGGGCGCGGGCCGGCGCGAGGTTGGCCAGTGAACCACTGGAGAGGTCGTCGACGCCGACGACGCGGCGTCCGTCCTCGAGCAGCCGGGCGACGAGGTTGGAGCCGATGAAGCCGGCGGCGCCGGTGACCAGGACCGGAGGATCGGACACGACAGACCTCGAGGGGCACCGGCGGCGAAGTGGACGCGCAGCCTATCGGCGGCCCTCCACGGATCCGGCAGGTGCAGCCGGCGCCACCCCCCGCGGATGCGGACGCTCAGCCGTCCGTGGCGACGCCCGCGAGGTGCTCCCGGATGCGCACCAGCAGCGACGGCGGCGCGCTCTCGACGCAGTCGCGCCGCACGATGGCGCGCAGCTGCTCCTCGAACGAGGCCCGGTCGGTGCACGGGTAACAGGCGGTCAGATGCGCCTTGACCTCTTCGAGGGTCGTGTTGGGAAGCTCACCATCGAGGTAGAGCTCGAGCTGTTCGAGTGCCTCCTGGCACTCGGCTCCGCACTCGGGGGATCCGGCGCTCACGCTTCCACCTCCGTCTCGTCGATCAGACCTCGGGAACGGGCATAGCCGGACAACGCCTTCTGCAGCTGTTTCCTTCCTCGATGCAGCCGCGACATCACGGTGCCGACCGGCGTGTCCATGATCTCGGCGATGTCCTTGTAGGCGAAGCCCTCGACATCGGCCAGGTAGACCGCGAGGCGGAACGTCTCCGGCAGGTCCGCCATCGCCTGCTTGACCTCGTCCGCCGTCAGCGCCTCGAGCACCTCGCGTTCCGCGGATCGCCCGCCGGAGCGCGCGATCTCGTCGTAGAACGAGTAGTCGTCGAGCGTCTCCTGCAGGTCCTCCTGCGGACGCCGCTGCGCCTTGCGGTACATGGAGATGTAGGTGGTGTGCAGGACCCGGTACAGCCATGCGCGCAGGTTGGTACCCGGGCGGTACTGGTGGAACGAGCGGTACGCCTTCGCGACCGTCTCCTGGACGAGATCCTCGGCATCGGCGCGATGGCGGGTGTAGCGCAGCGCGGCCGAGTAGAGGCGGTCGAGGTGGGGCATGACCTCGGCCTCGAACCGGACCTGGCGGTCGGTTTCGGACAGCTCCTGGCGCGCGATGGAGCCGTCTGGCTGGCGGCCGTCACCGATCTCGGGGGCGGGGACCTCACTCACGAAGGGTCATGCCTCCTGGGGCGATTGACGGGATCGACCAGCGTAACGCCGCCCGGGGGGGATGGCGGTCACGACCGCGCGGGCCCATGACCCTCGCCCCTTCCACAGTCTTTCGTGTATTTTCATGTCGTCTCGATTTTCTTCCGCGTATGTTGATACACGCCGGGTGCGAGTATCGACTCGCCCCCCGGAGCTCGCACCCGGCACTCCACCGCTTGCCCGAGGAGGCATTCGATGCGCGACGAACTGCCGGACTGGATGGATCCGCCCGCCGAGGACGCGGCCGCCCCCCGCCGGCGACTCCATCGGCTCCTGGTGCTCGCGGCCGTGCCGTGGGTGGTGGTGGCCGCGCTCGTCGCCTGGCGCAGTGCGCCGGCCGAGCCCACCCGCACCACGTCCGGGCCGGCGGGTACGCACGAGACGGCCGGGCCGAGCGTGTCCGATCCGTCGAGTTCGCCACCCGCCGACGACGACGCCGATGACGTCGCAGCTCCGCCGGCCGACACCGTTCCGTCCGCTGGCGACACGACCGCAGCGCGCGCCGCGGACGACGAGGTGTTCGTCGATCCGGACCTGCACGTCGAGCAGTTGCGTGGCGGGTGGCGCGAGATGCCGGGTGACGGGGCCACGGTGGTGGTCGCCCTTGCCGTCGCACGTGCCTGGCTGACCGGCCTCGGTCCGCAACTGCACGTCGACGTCCTGGGCCCGCGACAGCCCGACCACTATGCCGAGCACCTCGTCGTCGAAGCCATCGAGCGGCCGGCCGCCGGCGCCGCCGTGGTGACGTTGCTGGCGGTCATGCTCGACGCCAGCGACGAGGGGCAGGCGCACCTGCGACGCGTAGCCGTGCCGGTCGACGAGTCGGGCCTGCAGCCACAGCCGGCCGGGCAGCCCTGGCCGCTTCCGGTGCCGGCGTTCACGGTCACGAGTCCAGCCGTGACCGACGAGCTCGACGAGGCGTTCCGGCCAGCGGCGGAGGAGGCGCTGACCGCGGCTGGATTCACCGACTTCGAGCTCCGCGGTCTCCAGCGCACCGCCGGCTGGCCGGTCCTGGCATCGGTGCGAACCTCGGGGCCGGACGGCGACGAGGACCACGTCGTGTGGCTTCGCCGGCACGTCAACGAGTTCGTCGTCGCTGGTCTCCCACTCACCGAGGCCCTGCCGTCGATGCAGGGGCAGGAGGTCGTTCGATGAGTTCCACCGTCCGTCCCGCGCCGGCACGTCGTCCGGTGCGCCGCTCCGCCCGCGACACGCACCGGCCGCCACCGTCCGCGCCGGATCCACGGCGACTCGCCAGGCTGCTCGTCCGCGTCTGGCTCGAGGTCCGCGCCGGGGTACGGCCGCTGGCGCAGCTCGAGCCGCTCGTCACGCCGGTCGTCTACCGGCGTCTGGCGGGCCAACTGCTCCCGTCGCGCACGTCGAAACCGGTTGCCCGCGTCGTGGCCGTCCGCGGTTGCAGCCCCGCCGCAGGTGTCTGCGAGGCCGCCGTCACCGTGACCGACGGCGTGCGCACGACTGCGGTGGCCGTTCGGCTCGAACGGCACCTCGGACGCTGGCGAGCGGTGGAGCTGACCGCGCCCGAGGCCGGGCTCGGGCCGCTGACCACCCGGCCCCTGCCGCCGGGGTGGCGGTCCCGCGACGCGTTCGACGAAGTGCTCGAACCGGACGAGGTGCCTACGGTGCCGCGCCCTCGACCCCGTGGCACTTCTTGAACTTCTTCCCGCTGCCACACGGGCACGGATCGTTGCGTCCGACCTTGTCCTCGGCGCGGTAGGTGTCTCCGGCGGCGACACGCCGCACCGTGGTCCCGTCGGACTTCTGCTCGACCGACCGGCCCGAGGCATCGGTCTGCACCGACGCCGTGGTCGAGCCACCGGAGACGGCGTAGCTCGCCGAGCCCGCCGGCGCACCGGCGCTGTAGGTCAGGCGGGCCGCCTTGTTCTCGCTCTGGCCCAGCGGAATGGCCTGCTCGACCCGCTTGGCGGCCTCCTGACCGTCACCGGCTGCGACGGCCTTCGCGGCCGGAGCGGCGTCCGCGGCGGGTGCCTCGGGTTCGTCCTGCTTGACCGGCAGGCGGAAGAAGTAGGTCGTCGCCTCCTCCTTGACCCCCGACATCATCGCCACGAACGAGTCGTAGGCCTCGCGCTGGTACTCGGTCAGCGGGTCGCGCTGGCCGACCGCGCGCAGACCGATGCCATCGCGCAGTGCGTCCATCTCGTAGAGGTGCTCGCGCCACTTGCGATCGACCACCGACAGGATCACGCGCCGTTCGATCTCGCGCATGGCCTCCTCGCCGCCGACCTCCTCCTCGCGACGCTCGTAGACCTCGAACGCGTCCTCGATGAGCGACTCGACCAGCTGGTCGCGGTCGATGCTCTCGAGGTCGATCGCCCCGAAGTCGAACCCGGTGTCGTAGACCATCTGGACCCGCTCGGCGAGACCATCGAGGTCCCACTCCTCGGGGTACACCCCTGGCGGGCAGTGCTCGTCGACCAGACCCTCGATGGTGTCTTCGACGTACTTTTGCGCCAACTCCGAGATCGTCTCGGACTCGCCCTCGAGCAGGGCCTGCCGCTGCCCGTAGACCACCTTGCGCTGCTCGTTCATGACGTCGTCGTACTTGAGGACGTTCTTGCGGCGGTCGAAGTTGAGGCTCTCCACCTGGCGCTGGGCGTTCGCCACCGCCTTGGTGACCCACTTGTGCTCGATCGGCACGTCCTCGGGGATCTTCAGGCGGGTCATGATCCGTTCGACCGCCGAGGCGTTGAACAGCCGCATGAGGTCGTCCTCGAGGGACAGGAAGAAGCGGCTGGTACCGGGGTCGCCCTGACGTCCGGAACGACCACGGAGCTGGTTGTCGACACGACGCGACTCGTGACGCTCGGTCCCGATGACGTACAGGCCACCGAGTTCCTTGACCTTGTCGCCCTCGGCCTTGAACTCGGGCTCGAGTCGTTCGATCGCCTCGAAGTAGGCGGCGTCGCGCTCCTCCGGCGGGGTGTCCTCGGGCATGCGGGCCACCTCGTGGCGCGCGACCTCCTCGGCGTTGCCGCCGAGCACGATGTCGGTACCGCGTCCAGCCATGTTGGTCGAGACCGTGACGGCGTTCAGCCGCCCGGCCTGGGCCACGATGTGGGCCTCGCGGGCGTGGTTCTTGGCGTTGAGGACCTCGTGCTTGATGCCCATGCGGGTCAGCAGCGTGGCGAGGTACTCCGACTTCTCGACCGAGGTCGTGCCGATCAGGATCGGCTGGCCGGCCTCGTGCCGTTCCGCGATCTCGTCGGCGACGGCCTGGAACTTGGCGGCCTCGCTCTTGAAGATCAGGTCGGCCCGGTCGTCGCGCTGGATCGGACGGTTGGTCGGGACCTCGACCACCCCGAGGTCGTAGATCTCGAGAAACTCGACCTCTTCGGTCTTGGCCGTACCGGTCATGCCGGCCAGCTTGTCGTAGGTGCGGTAGTAGTTCTGCAGGGTGATGGTCGCCAGGGTCTGGTTCTCCTCCTTGACCTTCACCCCTTCCTTGGCCTCGATGGCCTGGTGCAGGCCCTCGGAGTAGCGACGCCCGTCGAGGACGCGACCGGTGTTCTCGTCGACGATCTTCACCTCGCCGTCGACGACGATGTACTCGCGGTCGCGCTTGAACAGATCCTTCGCCTTGAGCGCGTTCTGCAGGTGGTGGATCAGCGGGGTGTTGACCGATTCGTACATGTTCTCGATGCCGAGCAACTGCTCGACCTTGGTCACGCCCTCCTCGGTCACCGCGACGGTGCGCTTGGCCTCGTCGACGACATAGTCGCCGCTCGCCTCGCCGGGCCGCTCACCCTCCTCGCCGCGCGTCAGATTCGGCGCGACGCGCCGGGCGAACACCTGGTACAGGTCCGCCGACTGCTCCGCCGGACCCGAGATGATCAGCGGCGTTCGCGCCTCGTCCACCAGGATCGAGTCGACCTCGTCGACCAGCGCCATGTAGTGACCGCGCTGGACCTGCAGCCGCTTGTCCCAGGCCATGTTGTCGCGCAGGTAGTCGAACCCGAACTCGTTGTTGGTGCCGTAGGTGATGTCACACGCGTAGGCGGCCCGCTTGTTGTCGCGCGTCTGGCCCGAGTGCACGACCCCGACGGTCAGCCCGAGCCAGTTGTGCACCCGCCCCATCCACTCGGCGTCACGCTTCGCCAGGTACTCGTTGACCGTGACGATGTGGACGCCCTTGCCCGCGAGGGCGTTGAGGTACACCGGCATCGTGGAGGTGAGCGTCTTGCCCTCACCGGTCTTCATCTCGGCGATGTTGCCGTTGTGCAGGGCGACGCCACCGAAGACCTGGACGTCGTACGGGCGCTGCTTGAGCACCCGCCAGGCCGCTTCGCGCACGACGGCGAAGGCCTCGACGAGGAGGTCTTCGAGATCGGTGCCGTCGGCCAGGCGCGCACGGAACTCGTCGGTCTTGGCCTGCAGCTCCGCGTCGGACAGCGCCGCCATCTCGTCGCTGCGCTCGTTGATCGCGTCGACGACCTTCTGGGTCTGCTTGGCCTTGCGGCCCTCACCCATGCGGAGGATCTTGTCCATCACCATCGGGGGCGGCTTTCTACGCTCGCGACATCGCTCGGAAAGGCTCTCGCGCGCGCGCAACGGCGGACGACGCGAAAGACGCGCTCGATGGTACGCCACCATGCCGCCACACAGGATGGGCCCTGTCCCGCGGCGACGCAGTTCGGTCCGGGGTGGCCTACTTGATCTCGAGCAACTTCTCGCGGACGGCGTAGACGACCGCTTCCATGCGCGAGTGCAGGTGCAGCTTCTCGAGGATGTTGCGCACGTGGTTCTTGACCGTGTTCTCGGAGATGAACAGCGCCTTGGCGATCTCGCGGTTGTTCATGCCCTGGGCCACGTGCTGCAGGACCTCCATCTCGCGCGGGGTGAGCCGCGGCGCGGGGACCTGCTCCTTCTCCTCGTCCTTCTTGATCATGGCCGCGAACTCGTCGAGGAGCTTGCTGGCCATCGACGGCGAGATCAGTGACTGCCCGCCATGGACCGAACGCACCGCGTTGCCGATCTCGTCGATCGAGATCTCCTTGAGCAGGTAACCGTTGGCACCGGCCTTGATGGCCTCGTAGAGGTCATCCTCCTCGTCGCTGATCGTCAGCACGAGGATCTTGGTGCCCGGCTCCTCCTCCTTGATGCGGCGAGCGGCGTCGATACCTGACAACGTCGGCATGCGCACGTCCATGACCACGACGTCGGGCGCGTGCTCGCGCGCCAGCTCGACGGCGGCCTGGCCGTCCCCGGCCTCGCCGAGAACCTCGATGTCGTCCTCGTCCTCGAGGACCATGCGCAAGCCACGACGAAACAGTTCGTGGTCGTCTGCGATGAGGATGCGGATCCGGTCGTCGGCCACGTTGCCCTCGTTCCAACTCGCCGTCCCCGTTCCCCGAGCGGGGAGCGTCACGCCTCCAATCGTCCCAGCGGCGCATGGGTCAAGCGGAAGTGCGCAGGCGGGGGAGTCTAGCCCCTTGGGCGCACACGGGCGGGCAGCCCCTCCCCCACGTTCGGCACCACGCAAGGGGTCGTCGTGACCAGCTTCGCCTGCCGAAACGAGACCGGGACGGGGACGGGGCCGCGGCGCAAGGTGCGCGTCGCGGCCCCGGGCGATCGCACCTCTAGATCTCGTCGTCCTCGAACGGCTCAGTCGTCACTGAGGCGACCCCGACCAGGTCGGGGCCCACGGCCTGGCGACGTGGCCGGTTGACCAGTCGCGTCTTGAGCTTGCGTACCTGCCGGGTCAGTTTCGCCTCGACCCGGTCGATTGCCGTCAGGGGGTCGGGCGCCGCAGCGGCCGCCCGCAGATACTTGCCCTTCGCATGGAGCACCACCTCGCAGTGCACCCGGTCCTCGATGCGGGGGTTGCTCTCCTCGGAGAACACGACCTCCATGTCGATGAACCGGTCGAACAGGCGCCGGACGCGCGACAGCTTCGCGATCGCCTCGTCCCGCACGTGCTCGGGGACATCGAAGTTCTTGCCCTTGACGGTGATCCGCACGGCTCCTCCTCGCCTCGCGCCCCGAAAGGGGCGTGTGGTCGCACCCGGCGGGTGCGCGTGACCACCACCCGGATGCGACAGCGACGGGGCCGTCGGCCGCACCGCGTGCGGTGTCGAACCACCGCGGCGGATGGCCGCGGTGCCACGTCGGGGCCGTCGGCAGATCTGGCGGGGAAGCGACGTTCCCGGCCGTGTGCGGGCGACGCTAGCAGTCGCCCCCTTCGCCGCGAGCGGGTCCAAGGACCCGGCGCACACCGACGTCCGGCCCCAGCGCGTCAGGAACCGAGACGAGCTGGTGCGAACCCGCCCGCGCGAGGACGGCCAGGTGCAGGCGTCCCGCACCGGCGGCGGCCAGCAGCCTCCCGACCGTTGCGGCCGTCGCGCCTGTGGTCAGCACGTCGTCGACTACGAGCAGGTTGGAGCCCGGCAGCGTCGTGGTGACGACGAACCGGTCCGGGCCGTCTCGCGTGTGCGTGGCGGACAACGTCGGGACCGTGGGCAGTTCGAGGCGGTCCGCCACCGCCCGCGCGAGCACCATCGCATGGTCGACACCGCGTACCCGACGACGACGGGCCGCCGTACGCACCCAGGTCACGGCGTCGACGTCGGGTGGGTCGGCCGCGACCCGCTGCGCCAGCAGCTCGCCGAGCGGCTGCCAGCCACGACGGGCGCCAGCCAGCTTCGCGGTCACGACCGCCGCGGCGACCGGCCCGCGGTAGTCGTAGACGGCCACCGTGGTCGTGTACGGGGATCCGGCCGGCCAGCAGGGGTGACCGGCGCCGCGGTCACCCGCGCACCGAGGACAGCCCGGCGGGAGTGGGTCGACGTGGGCGCGGCAGCCCGCACACCAGGGCAGCGCTGCCCGCCGCCGACAAGCCAGGCACCGCGAGGGTGCCAGCAGCTCGGCCACGTCGGTCAGCGCCATGACGACAGCCGAGCACCACGCCGGCAGCGACGTCGACGGGTTTGCGTGGCCGCCTGTGGACGTCGCCCGACGGCAGGTCAGGTGCGGCCGTACTCGTCGGCGAGACGCTCGATGTCGTCCTCGTCGAAGGCACCGAAACAGATCTCGACGAACCGTCCGGCCGTGGCACCGCCCGTCACGCGGTGCACCGTGCCGCGGGGGATGTAGAACTCGTCACCCGCCGTGGCGACGGTGATCTCGTCGCCCACCTGCACCACCAGGCCGTCGTCGAGCACGATCCACAGCTCGTCGCGGTGCTGGTGACGTTGGAGGCTGAGCGGACGACCGGCCTGGACGGTGATCAGCTTGACCGTCGACACCTCGTCGCAGGTGTAGCGCCGGAACTGGCCCCAGGGCCGATGGTCGACCACGACCCCGGGACGCGGGTCGGAGCGCGGCTGGGTGGTGTCGGGCACGGAGCCACCTCTTGGGACGCGACGGCTGGGCCGGCGGATGCTAGCGGCGCGAACCGGACGGACCAGTCGTTTCAGCCGGCACTGCGGCGGGTGCGCGTGGCCTCGTCGACGAGCATGACGGGGATCCCCTCGCGCACCGGGTACTGCAGCCCGCAGCCGGTGCACACGATGAGGTGGCGTCGCTCCTTGTGCTCGACGTCGGCCTGGCAGGCGGGACAGACCAGGATCTCGAGCAGACGCTCGTCCAGTGCCACGGGATGCTCCTGCAGTCGTTGCCGTCGGGAAAGGGTCAGGCGCTGGTCGCGAGGGCGGCGACCTCGTCGCGCAGTCGCGCCATGGCGTCCGCGTCGTCGGCCTCGACGTTGAGCCGCAGGAGCGGCTCGGTGTTGCTGGGGCGCAGATTGAACCAGCCACCGGCGGTCACGACGGTCAGCCCGTCCTCGGTGTCGCAGCGGCCGCGATCCGCGAAGGCGTCGGCGACCCGCTGCAGCGCCGCCTGCTGGTCGGCCACCTCGTAGTTGAGCTCGCCGGACGCGGCATAGCGGTCGTAGGGGGCGACGACCTGCGACAGGGGCGCGCCCGCGTCTGCGACCGCCTCGAGGAGGACCAGCGCCGCGATCACGCCGGAGTCCGCGCGGAAGTTGTCACGGAAGTAGTAGTGACCGGAGTGCTCGACGGCATACACGGCGTCGGTCTCGGCCATCCGCCGCTTGATGAAGGAGTGGCCGACGCGCGTCCGCACGGCCCGACCGCCGGCCGCCTCGATCGTCTCGGGGACGGTGCGTGAGCAGATGAGGTTGTAGAGCACCGTCGCACCCGGGTGGCGCGCCAGCAGCCGATCGGCGACGACCGCGCCGATCAACGACGACGACACCGGGCGGCCCTCTTCGTCGACGGCGAAGACCCGGTCGGCGTCACCGTCGAAGGCGAGCCCCAGCGCGTGCCCGCCGCGACGGACCTCGGCCTGCAGGTCGCGCAGGTTCTCGGGCTCCAAGGGGTTCGCGGGGTGGTTGGGGAAGGACCCGTCGAGCTCGAAGAACAACGGCGTGGTGCGGATGGGCAAGCCGTCGACCACGGCGGGCCAGACGTGTCCCGCCATGCCGTTGCCGGCGTCGACGACGACCGACACCTCGCGAAGCGCGGCGGTGTCGACGAACGAGCGCACGTGGGCCGCGAAGCGGTCGGTCAGGTCGTCCTCGCTGCGCCGTCCCGGCTCGGCCGGCGGCAACCCGTCGACAGCGACGGCGAGGTCACGGATGTCCCCCAGCCCGGTGTCGATGGCCACGGGGACGGCGCCGGGTCGACACAGCTTGATGCCGTTGTAGGCGGCCGGGTTGTGGCTGGCGGTGAACATCGCGCCGGCCGCGTCGAGCACCCCCGACGCGTAGTAGAGCTGGTCGGTCGAGGCCAGCCCGATGTCGACCACGTCGACGCCCCGGGAGTTCACGCCGTCGGCGAAGGCATGCGCGAGTCCGGGCGAGGAGGGGCGCATGTCGTAGCCGACCACCAGGCGACCGCCCTCGGGCAGCAGGACCTCGGCGGTCGCGGCTCCGAACGCGCGCGCGAAGTCGGCGTCGAGCTGCTCGCCGACGAGCCCCCGCACGTCGTAGGCCTTGACCACCGCGTCGAGGATCTCACGTGAGACCGGCACAGCACGACCTTTTCGCGACGACGGCGGTGAGCCTACTCCGCTGGCTCCGCCGGCCCCGCCGGGAGGGTGCGGCCGATATAGCGCTTGCGGCTGCGGCCGTCTTCCTTCCAGTACGCGTACCAGTAGGGACCGTGCGGGCACCTGGTGCAACCGGCCTTGCCGCAGCGGACGTGCTCCTGCCGGTAGCGGAGTCCGTCCGGCAGGTCGGTTTCGGCCGGTGTCGGCGGTCCGTCCGCCTGGTGGAGCAGGCCCCGGACCAGGATCAGCAGGCGACGCAGCTCGTACTCGTCGAGCTTGCGGACCTGCGCGATCAGCTCCCGCGGCACGCCCACGCCCTGCTCCCCTCGCGACCTCGTCGAACGGCCATCGTAGGTCGGCACGGCACACGGGCTCGCGCACCGGGGCGCGCCGGCGTGCGCGCCCGCTACCAGTCGGCGGCGGGTTCTGCGGGCGCCACCGGTCGTCGGCGTTCGGCCAGGACCGGTCGCGGTCTCGGCGCCTGCGGCACCGAGGTGGCCGGCGCGGACGACTCGAGGGCCGGGGAAGTGGTGCAGCCCTCGAGCGTCGCGGCGGCGGCCTCGCCCGGCTTGCGGTCCCGCGCGTCGCGCACGACCGACGATGGCGCCGGCGAGGAGGATTGCGCCGCGGGCCCGGGTGCAGCGGGCTCGGACGCGGCGGTTCCCGACGGGGCGGACGCGTCGGCGGGGACCGCGGCATCCGGGTTCGGGAGGTCGGGTACGGCCCGGAGGGCCGCGGCGAGCAGCGCCACGGTGTCGGGCCCGTCGAAGGCAGGGCGCGTGCCGCTGGGCGGAGCGGCCTGGTCGTCCGCCGGTCGGCGATCACGCAGGCGCCATCCGTGCGGCGGCTGCGTGCGCGCGGCATGGGTGGCGCACAGGTCGTAGGACTGGGGGGCGCGTGTCTCGGCGAGTTCGGCGAGCCACGCCTCGCGCTCGGCGTAGTTGAACGTCAGCGTCGCATTCGCGGGACCGGGACAACCGGGACGCGAGCATGCCCGGGCCGCCGCCAGCGCGAGCGGGCGGACCACGGCGCCGCGCACGACGCCCCGTCGGATCTCTGCGGATTCGGACACCGGCGGAGTGAATCACACGCGTGGAATTCGCCCGAGCAACCGTTCCCTGATCGCTTCTTGGGGAGGGACGGAGCCCAAGACGGTTTTGTCATTCGCCGCACCGGGAGCGGACGGCGGCCTGGCTACGCTCCCGAACGTGTCCGACCGTCATGCTCGCCACCGCCGCTCTCCCGCCGATCGCCGGCGGCGACCGGTCGACGGCTACCGCGTCGCTGACGCCGACCGTTTCGACCGGCTCGTCGACGACGCCGTCGGAGGCCTGCCCGACGAGCTGCTGCGCTACCTCGACGAGGTGGAGATGGCGGTGGCCGAGGTGCCCCCCGGCGGCGCGGACGAGCGTGAGGTGGTGCTGGGCCGTCTGCGGCGACTACCGGCGAACGCCTCGTCGCGCGGCCCGGGCGCCGCCACAGCACGGTTGACGGTCTACCGACGCCCACTCGAGGCACGCGCCCACAACCGCGCCGACCTGCTCGAGCTGATCCAGCTCGTCGTCGTGCAGGAGCTCGCCGACCACTTCGGCATCGGCGACGACCGTCTCGACGAACTCGGCTGGGGCTGAGACCCTCGGCTGGCTTGTTGCGACCTGTTCGCGATAAGGTCGTGCCCCCGTTCGAGTGAGGGTGTGTGGGTGTGGCGTCACCGCCGTACGAGTTGGCGGTCTCCGCCGCGCGAGCCGATGACCTCGGCCGTGAACGGCGGCGCCGTCGCGCTCGACGGTGGATGTCGTCGCTGTGGTCGGTGCTGGTCGCCACGGTCGTCGCCGGCGTCGCGATCGGCGCGGTCCCTGTGGCGCCCGCCACCGTCGCCGCGATCGTCGGTCACGAGCTGCTCGGCGTCCCGGCCGAGGTGACGTGGTCCGCCTCGGAGGCCTCCATCGTGTGGCAGGTCCGGGTACCGCGGGTACTGCTCGCGACGATGGTGGGCGCCGGCCTCGCCGTGAGCGGGGTGGCGCTTCAGGCGATGGTCCGCAACGTGCTCGCCGACCCCTACCTGCTCGGGGTCACCTCGGGAGCGTCGACCGGAGCCGCCGCAGCCATCCTGTTCGGGTTCGGCTCCAGCCTGGGCGCCAACGCCCTCGCCGGCAGCGCCTTCCTCGGCGCCATGGGGGCGTCCGTGGCGGTGTTCCTGATCGCCCGCGCCGCCGGCCGGGTCACCTCGGTCCGGCTGCTGCTCGCCGGCGTGGCCGTCGGGTACGCGCTCTACGCCGCCACGAGCTTCCTCATCTTCGCGGCCAACTCCGCGGAGGGATCACGCTCGGTGCTGTTCTGGCTGCTGGGATCGCTGAGCCTGGCGCGCTGGTCGTCGGCGCTGACGGTCACGGTGGTCACCGTGGTCGCGACCGTCGTGCTGCTGGCCGCGGCGGGCGCCAAGCTCGACGCACTGGCGATCGGTGACGAGACCGCGCTGACCCTCGGTACCTCCCCGACCCGGTTCCGCGCCCAACTGCTCGTGCTGGTGTCGTTGTGCGTCGGCACGGTGGTCGCCGCGGCCGGGGGGATCGGCTTCGTAGGGCTGGTGATCCCCCATGTCGCCCGCCGGTTCGTCGGCGCGGCCCACGCGCGGGTCGTCCCGGCCGCCGCGTTGATCGGCGCGATCTTCCTGGTCTGGGCCGACGTCGCCGCCCGCACCCTGCTCCAGCCCCGTGAACTGCCCATCGGAATCATCACCGCCCTGGTCGGTGCCCCGTTCCTGCTGCTGCTGGTCCGCCGCTTCCACGCCGCCGCTGACTGACGCCCCCAGGACGACGCTTCGTCCGCCCTCGCCGCCCTCCCCCGAACCGGAGCCCCGATGCGTCGACGTGTCCGCCTCCTCTCCCACCTCGCGACGGCGTCGCTGCTGACCGCCTGCGCCAGCGCCCCCACGACCGAGCAGGGAGCCGGCGCCCGGACGGCGCCCGGCAGCGGCCCCGCGGCGACCTCGTATCCGCTCGAGGTCGCCAACTGTGGGCACACCGTCGTCTTCCACGCAGCACCCGAACGCGTCGTGCTGCTCAACAGCGCCCCGACCTCGGCGCTGCAGGCCATCGGCGTGCTCGAGCGGACCGTGGCGCGTGCCGGCGCCTTCCCGCCCGCGTACTTCGACGAGGCGACCCGGTCGACGCTCGAGGCGATTCCTTCCCTCGGCGGGGACGACATCGACGCCGCAGGTCACTTCCAGATCTCGCAGGAGGTGGTCCTGGCCCACGAACCGGACCTGGTGCTGGGGCTGCCGGACGGCATCTCGCGGGACGCGCTCACCGATGCCGACATCCCCGTGCTGGAGGAACCGGCCATGTGCCCGGAGGGCCTCCCCGACCCCGGGTTCGACGACATCTACGCGCAGGTCGCGCTCTACGGGGAGGTGTTCGACCAGCAGGACGCGGCCGCCGAGGCCATCGAACGCCTGCGTGCACGGGTCGCGACGCTGACGACCCAGGCCGCCGGCGGGCGCACGGCGGCGGTGCTGTTTCCCACGGTCGGTGCCGGGGCCGGCTACGCCTACGGCACCCGCAGCATGACCCATCCCCAGCTCGAGGCCGCCGGGTTCACCAACGCCTTCGCCGACGTCGACGAGCGGGTCTTCGAGGTCACCCTCGAGGAGGTCCTCGACCGCGACCCCGACGTGCTGGTCCTGCTGCACGTCGACGGCGACCCCGAGCGCGTCGAAGCGGAGATCCGCGGGCTCCCCGGCGCCGACGGGCTGACCGCGGTCGCCAACGACGACATCCTCGTGCAGTTGTTCAACTTCTCCGAACCACCGACGCCGCTGTCGATCGACGGGCTCGAGCGGATCACGGCCACGTTCGGGGACGGCTCATGATCACCGCCGAGGGCGTCCGCTTCGCCTACGACCACACGCTCGTCCTCGACGACGTGGGGCTCGAGGTCCCGACCGGCGAGACGGTCGGGGTCATCGGGCCCAACGGCTGCGGCAAGACCACGTTCCTGCGCACGCTCTACGCGTCGCTGCAGCACCACGCGGGCCGGGTACTGCTCGACGAAACCGACATCACGACGTTCGGTGCCCGCGAGATCGCCGAACGGTTGGCGGTCGTGGTGCAGGAGCATCCCACCGACCTGCCCTACACGGTCGCGGAGATGGTCCTGCTCGGCCGGGCCCCGCACCAGGGCATGTTCGGCCGCCCGCGCGGACACGACCACCGCGTCGCCGCCGCGGCCCTGCGCAGGGTGGGGGCCCGGCACCTGGCCGACCGGGTGTACGCCACCCTCTCCGGTGGTGAGCGGCAGCGCGTGCTCATCGCACGCGCGATCGCCCAGGAGGTCGACCACCTGCTGCTGGACGAGCCGACCAACCATCTCGACATCCGCTACCAGCACGAGGTCCTCGCCCTCGTCGGATCGCTGGACGTCACCACGGTCGTGGTCCTTCATGACCTCAACCTGGCCGCCCGCTACTGCGACCACCTCGTGCTGCTCGACGCCGGCAGGGTCGCCCGCGCCGGTCCGGTGGCCGACGTCCTCGTCCCCGAGGTCCTCGAACCCGTCTATGGCGTGCACGTCCAACGCTTCGAGCACGACGGCCATCCGCAGCTGCTGTTCTCGCCCATCGCCGAGGACGCCGAGGTCGGCCTCCTGCCGGTCCCCGACCACCCTTGAGGAGTTCTCCCATGACCAGTTCAGGAACCTCCACCGACGTCCAACAGGCGATGGACACCTACTGGCACCGTCGCGCCCCCCACTACCACGACCATCAACGTCGCACCCAGACGGCCGCGATCCGTGACTTCTGGACGCGGCTGTGGCAGGACGCGCTTCCCGCCGCGCCGATCGAGGTCCTCGACGTCGGGACGGGGACCGGCGAGGTCGCGGCCGTGCTCGCCCGCCTCGGTCACCGGGTGACCGCCATCGACACCGCCGCGGGCATGCTGGAGCTCGCGAGGCAGCGCCCACTGGACAGCACCGGCGGCGGGTCGGTGGTCTGGCAGCACGGTGACGCCGTCCGGCCGCCCTTCCCACCGGCCAGCTTCGACGCCGTCACCAGCCGCTATGTGCTGTGGACCCTGCGCGACCCGGTCGCCGCGCTCGAACGCTGGCGGGCGCTGCTCCGCCCCGGCGGCCGGCTGGTCGCCGTCGACAGCACCTGGTTCCCGGAGGGCATCCACCCGACCGGGCCCGCCGGCGACGCCTCCAGGCTGCCCGAGTTCCAGCGCCACTACACCCGCGCCGTGACCGCCCGACTGCCACTGGCCGAGGCCGACAGCATCACGCCCGCGGTCCGTGCCGTCGAAGCCGCCGGCTTCGAGGACGTCACGCTCGAACCGCTGGAACCGCTCGAGCGTCTCCAGACCCAGGCCGCCATCCCGAGCGACCACGACATCCGGCTGCAGTACCTCATCACGGCCACCGCGCCACGGTGATCCGAGGGGCGGGGCCGTCGGCGCCGTCGTCCAGACGACGTGGCGTCAACCGTCACCGTCGGAGTCGAGCACCGGAGCCGAGGGATCCTCGAACTCCTCCTCGACGTCCGGGCCGAGGGGTTCGGCGACGCCGATGCCGCCGGCCGTCCCGAGCCGCTGCACGACACCGTGCGCGGCGGTCGCCGGCACCGCCTGGCCGTTCGGTCGCCACGCAGCGGACGGCGTCGCGGGGTGCGCGACCAGGTGCAGCGCCTCGGCGCCCCCGGTCCCGACCCGGGCGACGACGACCTCGCCCTCCGAAGCGACGACGAACGCCGACCAGCCGTTCACGGCTCCGAGCACCTCGCGCAGCGGCACGGAAAGGGCCTGGCCGGGACCGACCTCCAGCTCAGCCAGCTCTTCCGGTCGGAGCACCGTGGAGCCGTTGAACAGGGCGACCGAGAAGGTGGCCGGTTCGCTGCCGGGGTTGACGACGTCCAGCCGTTCGTTCCGGTCGGCCGTCGCGCCGCCCGAGACCACCCAGCGGTCGTCCGCGGCCGGGATGCCCAGCTGGACGGCGAAGCCGGTGCTCGCCGCCCCGTCACCGGAGCGCAGCACCGCACCCGAAACGTGGATCGGCGCGCCGTCCGAGCGCGCCGTCACGGCGGCCGCCGTCACGCCTTCGGGGAAGGTGCCCCGCAGGTCGACGCGCCGCACCTGACCCGGGGCGACGGTCACGTCGCTCAGTCCCACGGGCGGCACGCCACCGTCGGGGGTGTGCAGCGTCAGCTCCACCGGCGCGGGGCGATCGCCGAGGTTGACCACCCACAGCCAGGACGTGTCGCCCTCGCGGTCGGACACCCACGGCACCGTCCACGTCTCCGCGGGCGTGCTGCTGGCGCCGAGCAGCGAAACGCCGTCGACGTCGCCGATGGCGCTGCGCGCGAGCTGGTAGCCCTCGGCGACCGCGCGGCCCGACAGCACCCGGACGACGGCCGTGAGGTCGGCCTGCTCCGGCATCGACTCGTTGACCGTGAGCTCGAACACGCCTTCGGCCGGCACGGTCAGGTTCTGCAGAGCGAGTGGCTCCTGCGGCCCCTGCGGGGTCACGAACCCGATCGCGATCGTCGCGTCGGTCGGGAACGGGTTGGCCGCCCGCAGGCGGGCCTCGTGGCCGCCTTCGGTGCTCAGTCCGGGGATGACCCAGCGGTCGGCGAGGGAGCTGTGGCACGGGCCTGCGACGGTCCCACGGGGGACGTCGTCCACCTCCTCGAGGCGCCATTCCCTGGCCAACGTCAGCGGACCGTCGCTCCAGCGCCCGAACACGGCGCTCGCGTCTCCCGCCGACGGCGTGGCGCGAACGTGCGCGCCGGGGAAGACCGGGGGAACCCCCACGGCCCGACCGCCGTCGGTCGCGAACGTGCGCAGGTCCAGCGTGCCCGGCTCGTCGCCGTCGGCACCCGGGCGTGCCGCGGTCACGGCCAGCTCGCTGCCGCTGCGGCCGTCCCCGACCGCACACGTCCACGCCCCCGAGACGGCCTCGTCGACGTCGACCACGGATCCTGCCGGTGCCGCTCCGGGCAGCTCCAGCAGTTCGTCCGCGCCGACGACCGACACGGCACCCAGCAGGGTCAGTGCGGCGGCCATCCAGGTCCGGCGGCGCCTCATGCGACCACCTCGGGGGTACGGCTCGGCGCCGTCGGGGGCGTTGCCGGCGGCTCGGTCTCGACGTCGTTGCGGCGGGCGAACCGTGGCGGCCGCAAAGCCAGCGAGATCACGACCAGCAGGGCGAGCAGTTGGCCGGCGACGGCGGCGCCGCGCGCACGGTCGCCGAGGTGGAGCACCTCGACACGCCCGTCGTTCTCCGAGGACCCGAAGACGACCAGTCCACTGTCGCCGCGCGTACGGGACAGCGTGCGACCGCCCTGCACCGCGTACCAGCCGGGGTCGCCGACCTCGGCGATCGCGATCACGTCGTTCCCCGCTGCCGGACCGCGGAAGGCGCCCGGCTCGACCTGCTCCAGGGGCGTGACCTCGGCGGTACCGGGAACCAGGCCGGCGGCCAGGTCCGCCGCGTCGACGCCGCTGAGCGCGGCCGCGCGCGGCAGCCAGTTCGGAACGGCGAACAGGCGGCCGTCGGCGATCGGGCGCGGCTCGAGGCCCAACTGGGCGCGGAGCGCGAGGTCGACGCGCTCGCTCACGCCGCCGTCGGGCACGAACACGTACCGGACGTTGAGGGCCCCGAGGCGCGCGGCTGCGGCCGGATCCCCGCCACCGAGCGTCGCCGTGACGATCGGAGCGACCAGGGCCTCCGCGACGGCGCCGTCGGCGACACCGAAGGCCGCCATGGTCGGTCCCCGCCCGTCGACGACCTCCCACTGGACCTGCTCGCCGTCGTCGGCCAGCACGAGCACCCGGAAGGGGCCCTCCTCGACCGCGGCGGCGCTCACGAATGTCGGCAGCGCCGGACGGTCGATCGCGTAGGCCTGCCACGGACCGCGCGCCAGTTCGGCCGCCACCACGCCGAGCCCGACGGCGACGGCCAGGCCGGTGGTGAGCGCGGCCAGCTGCCGCCAGCCGAAGGCGTGCCGGGTCAGTTGCGCCTCGGCCGTCGCGAAGGCGAGCGCGAGCAGTCCCGCGAACGCGGCGGCCGTGAGCATCAGCGGAACGCCGGGCCAGGTCACGATCCCGAACCGCCCGAAGAGCCACGCGGCCACGGCCCCCACCAGCGCGACCGACCACAGCGACGCGACGATGGCCGGTCGCCGTGGCGTGCCCAGCACGAGCCCGAGCAGGCCGGCCAGCACGAAGGCGCCGCCGACGATCGGGACCGGGATCCCGGCCAGGTCCGGAGTCAGGCTGAGCCACCGCCACAGCTCGTCCACGACGACCTCGCCGTCCGTGGCTCGCAGCGGGCCGTCCTCCGCGAACAGACGCAGGCTCCACGGCATGAGCAGCACGAAGGGAGCCAAAGACGCCGTCAGCGTCCGGACCGCGAGCGCCCGTCGCCACGCCCCGTCCGCCGCGGCGGGCGCGAACCAGCCGACGACGAGCAGGACGAGCCCGGCGACGAGCAGGGCGGGGACGACCACCGGCTCGAAGGCGCCCGCGATCGCGGCCAGCAGGACGACTCCGGCGACCGCGCGCCAGGCACGGGTCGAGCTGGTGGCGGGACGTGCGAGCACCGTGCCGGCCGCGACGATGCCCGGCAGCGCGGCGAGGACGACGAGCGCACCGATGTGGCCGGTCGTCAGGGCGGCGAAGGCGGGCGGCGAGAGCACGTAGGCGGTGGCCGCGACGACCCGGGCGAGGCGACGGGACGAGAAACCCTGGGCCGCGCGCAGCGCCAGCAACCAGGCGAGCAGCGGCAGTCCCAGCAGCAGCAGGCGTGGGGCGGCGTAGCTGGAGCCGAACGCCAACAGGTGAAGTGCGCCGAGCACGGCCTGTGCGGGCGACGCCGCCGTGGCGGTGCCGAACGCACCGGCGCCGTGCCACCCGGACACGTAGTCGCCGAGGAAGGCGGCCGGGCTCGCCGGCCACGGCGCCAGCTGGCCGCCCCGCAGTTCGCCGGGCAGCAGCAACGGCCAGGCGCCGACGAGGACCACGAGCGTCAGGACGCCGCCGACGGCCAGGACGGGCCGGCGCTTGATGCCCCGGGCGAGACGACGGAAGCCACCCGCTGGCGGCGTCGGTTGCGGCGCCGGCGCGGCGTATCCGCCGTGGTCGACGTCGCCGCCCGCGATCCACTCGCCGATGGCCTCGGCGTAGGCCCGCACGCGCGGGATGATGCGTCCGAACAGCTCCCGGAGTTCGCGGTCGCCGCGCCGGCGCGAGGCCTGCACCTCGCGGCGCAGTCGCAGGGTCTCGCGCAGGTGCAGCACGTTCCACAGCCATGCCCGCACGGTCTGCCACGCGTCCGAGACCCGCCGGGTCAGCAGGAAGCCGAGGACCTTGGCGACGCCGACGAGGAAGTACAGCGGCACGACCAGGAGCAGCCGCGCGAACCCGTAGTTCTTGAGCAGCGTCGCCAGCGTGTTCCGCTCGGCGAAGTAGCGCGGGCCGATGTGGCGCGTCTGTCCCAGCCGTAGGTAGTTCGTGGCGGCCGCGACGTGGGCACCGACCGCCTCGGGCACCACCTCGACGTCGTGGCCGGCGAGCCAGGCGCGCCAGCACAGGTCGAGGTCGTCGCGGAAGAGGTGGAACCGGCGATCGAAGCGACCGAGCGTGTCGAAGACGTCACGACGGACCAGCATCCCGCTCGTGGAGACGTACAGGGTGCGGCGTTCGTTGTCGCGTTGGCCCTGGTCGAGCTCGCCCTCGTCGATGCCGCTGTCGGCGCGGCCGGTGAGGTCGACGGTCCAGCCGACCGACTGCAGTTCGTGCTCGCGACCCCAGACCCGCTGCTTGGGCCCGACGATCGCCAGACGGGGATCCGCCTGCATCGCCTGCACCATCCGGTCGATGGCGTCGGGCTCGAGTGCCGTGTCGTCGTGCAGGAACAACACGAACGGGGCGCCGCCCGCCGTGGTGGCAGGGCGGGCATCGAGCGCCATCGACACCGCGGCGCCGAACCCGAGGTCGCGCTCGGCGACCAGGACCTGGTCGGGGGACAGGTGCTGGAGGAGCACGTCACGCGTCGCGTCGGTGCTGCCGTTGTCGACGGCGACGACATCGAGGGAGCCGTAGGTCTGGGCGGCGAGGGCGTCGAGGGTACGCGGCAGCCAGCCCGCACCATCGTGGGTGACGAGCACGACGAGCACGGTCGAGAGCTCGGGCGAAGCCGGCACGGTCGCGGGCGCTCCTGGATCCGTCGGACGGCGCACCCGCGCCGGACGCACGTGGTCGTGCCGTTCGCGACGGGGCGGCGAGGTGGGACCGGGCGGCGGGCGGCCGAGCCGTCGGCGCGGAGCCCTCGAAGGTGGCCGGATCCAGCCGCCGGAGCACTCCTGGCGGAGCGCGCCGGGACGGTACCACCTGACGGCGGCTCGAAGATCCTCCGCCGAGCGATGCGGCGGGATTCAGGCGGTCAGGCGCTTCGCGCGTCGCCGTTCGCGCTCCGACAGGCCACCCCAGATACCGAAGCGCTCGTCGTTGCTGAGGGCGAACTCGAGGCAGTCGTCACGGACGGGGCAGGCGGTGCAGATCCGCTTGGCCTCCCGCGTGGATCCCCCCTTCTCGGGGAAGAACGCCTCGGGATCGGCGTCGAGGCACTTGGCCTCGAGCATCCACGCACGGTCGTCGGCGTCGAACGCCAGCCGGGCACTCAGCTCCGCAATGGCCCCCATCCGCTGACTCCTGTCACCGCGCCCCCACGCTGGGGAGCCGCATCCTCGACAACCATGGAACTACACGGTCGTCATTCTGGACATGCAGCCAGGTCTGTCAAGCGAAACACCACTAGCGGTGGGGTCCTGAGGCCCGGAATGGCCCCAGGGGTGGGGTCGGGCGCGCCACGCGCACGCAAATGCGCCCGCCCGTGCGGGCGCATCCGACCCCGACGGTGGGCCGCGCGGATCAGATCTCGTCGGCCAGGACCTCGCGCAGCCGCAGCAGCCCGTCGCGCAGGCGGCTCTTGGCGGTGCCTTCGGGAATGCCGAGCACCCGCGCCACGTCGCGGTAGGTGTGACCCGCGAAGTAGGCCAGCTCGATCGCCTCACGTTGGCGCTGCGTGAGATCGGCGAGCGCCTTGCGGACCTGCCAGTGCTCGAGGCGAACCTCGACCGCATCCGCGACCTCGTCGAACTCACGGGACTGGTCGCGTCGCGACACGCGCTGGTCGCGGTCGCGGCTGGCCTGCTCACTGCGCACCCGGTCGACGGCGCGACGGTGGGCGAGCGTGCTGACCCAGCCCGACGCCGTGCCCCGGTCGGCGTCGAACCGGTCGGCCTTGCGCCAGACCTCGACCAGCACCTCCTGGGCGACCTCCTCGGCGAGCGCCCGGTCCCGCAGCACCCGCATGGTGATGCCGAGCACCTGCGGGCTGACGCGGTCGTACAGCGTGGCGAAGGCCGGCTGGTCGCCGCCGGCCGCCGCGAGCAGCAGCGCCTCGCTCGTCCAACCGCTGAGCGGCTCGGCCGCCGACGGCCGGGTGCGCGGCCGCGACACGGCCGGCGTCGCTCGGCGCGACCGGCCGGACGCGATCGGGACGGCGACGGCGGTGGTCACGCTCATGGTGGCTCCAAGCAGTACCGGGGGGCGGAACATAAGCTTGGCAAGCTGTCCAGGTTCTGTCAAGGTCTGTCGAGGTTCGTTCGGACGGGGCATCCCCGCGCCGGGCCGTCCCGGGGACGCCACTACCCTGCCGGCGGTCCCACGGGCGAAGGGCACAGGCGTGTACGCGGTCTTGGCGGGCGGGGTCGGAGCGGCCCGGTTCCTGCGCGGTCTGACGGCGGCGGTGCCGGGCGAGGAGATCGTCGCGGTGGTCAACGTCGGCGACGACCTGACGCTGCACGGCCTGCGGATCTGCCCCGACCTCGACTCCATCACCTACTGGCTCGCCGGCGTGGTGCACCCCGAGCAGCAGTGGGGTCGTGCCGACGAGCGGCACACGGTCGCGGACGAGTTGCGCCGCTTCGGCGACCCCGGCTGGTTCACGCTCGGGGACCGCGACCTCGCGACCCACCTGCACCGCACGGCCCGTCTGCGCGAGGGCGCACCACTCTCCGTCGTCACCGACGAGATCCGTCGTGCGTTCGGCGTCTCCACACGCCTGCTGCCGGTCACCGACGACCCCGTCGAGACCCGCATCCACACCAGCGACGGGCGCGACCTGCACTTCCAGGAGTACTGGGTCCGTGAACGCGCCCGACCGCAGGTCGCGGAGATCGCGTTCGCCGGAGCGGCCGACGCGGAGCCGGCCCCCGGCGTCGTCGAGGCCATCCTCGACGCCGACGTCGTGCTGGTCGCTCCGTCCAACCCGGTGGTGTCCATCGACCCCATCCTCCGGGTGCCGGGGCTGCGTGCCGCGGTGCACCAGTCACCGGCACCGGTGGTCGGGGTGTCCCCGATCGTGGGCGGCCGCGTCGTCCGTGGCATGGCCCATCGTCTCCTGCCCGCGGTCGGCGCCGAGGTCAGCGCCGCAGGCGTCGCCGCGTACTACGGCGACCTCCTCGATGCCTGGGTGGTCGACGACCGCGACCGCGACGCCGTGGCGACGGTCGAGGCGACCGGCGTCCGCGCCGTCGCCACCGACACCATGATGGACGACCCCGAGGTCGCAGCCGCCCTGGCCCGCACCTGTCTCGCGCTGGCTGGCGGCGGCTCGTGACCCCACGCGTCGAGGTGGTCGCCCTTCCGACCGCGCACCGGTTCGCGGCCGGCGACGACCTCGCCCGCCACCTGCTCGAGGCGGCCGGGGACGCCGGCGTGACCCTGCGCGACGGCGACACCCTGTGCGTCGCGAGCAAGGTGGTCAGCCTCGTCGAGGACGCGACGCATCCGCTCGCCGGCGACGATCCGCGGCAGGCGCGACGGGACCTGGCCCGGCAACTGGCGGCGAGGATCGTGGCGGACACGCCCGCGGTACTCGTGACCGAGACCGTGCACGGGTTCGTCTGTGCGAACGGCGGCATCGACGCCTCCAACGTCCCTGGCGAGCACGCCGCCCTGCTGCTGCCCGACGACCCCGACGCCTCCGCGGCCCGGTTGTGCGCCGAACTCCGGCGACGCACCGGCCGGCAGGTCGGCGTGGTCGTCACCGACACCTTCGGGCGGCCCTGGCGGCTGGGGCAGACCGAGGTCGCGCTCGGGGTCGCCGGCACGGCGGCACTGCGCGACGAGCGCGGCGGTACGGACCTCGATGGTCGCCCGCTGGACGTGACGCAGGCCGCCGTCGCCGACGAGGTCGCCGGTGCGGCCGACCTGGTCCGCCACAAGGCCAGCGGCACGCCGTTCGTCCTCGTCCGGGGGCTCGAGGCGGGGCGGCCCGGGACGGGGCGTGAGCTGCTGCGTCCCGCATGGCAGGACGCGTTCCGAGCCGGCGGTCCGACCGCGGCCCAGCGCGCCGTCGCCGAGCGCCGCACCGTCCGGCGGTTCGCCCCCGACCGACCGGTGCCCGAGCAGGCGGTCGAGGCCGCCGTCGCCGCCGCGGCCACCGCTCCCGCGCCCCACCACAGCCGGCCGTGGCGCTTCGTACGGCTGCGACCCGACACGCGCGAGCGCCTGCTCGACGCGATGGCACAGCAGTGGCGGACGGACCTGGACGGCGACGGCCTCGATCCCGAGGTCGTGCGCCGCCGCCTCGCCCGCTCCGACGCGGTCCTGCGGGATGCACCGGTCCTCCTGGTGCCGTTCGTGGTGACCGACGCGGCGCATCCCTACCCCGACCCCCGCCGCGCCACGGCCGAGCGCGACCTGTTCCTGCTGTCCGGTGGTGCGGCGCTGCAGAACCTGCAGGTGGTGTTGCGGGCGCACGGACTCGGTTCGGCATGGATCTCCTCGACCGCGTTCTGCGCCCCCACGGTCCGAGCCGTCCTGGAGCTGCCGCCGGATTGGCAGCCGCTGGGCATGATCGCGGTCGGCCACCCCGACACCGCCGAGTCGCCGGAGCGACCGCCGATCGACGTGGCCGACTTCCTGGAGGAGCGCTGAGCCGCCTCGGGCGGCGACGGGGGCAACGTCCGCGGGATGGGTACGCTTCATGCCTCCTGTCCCACCCCTGCCCGACGAGGTGCTGCCCCCGTGGCCGAACGCGAACGTCTCACCAACAAAGAGCGCCGTGCCCAGTCACGTGACGAGCGCAAGCGCCGCGAGGCGGAGCTCGCCCGGAAGCGCAAGCGCAACTCGCTGCGCAACGGGCTGATCACCGCCGCGGTCGTCGCCGTCGTCGGTGCCGTGCTCCTGCAGGCCTTCATCGGCGGACCGGCCACCCTCGACGACGCCATCCTGGTCAACTCCAGCGAGGTCGAGGACGCCCGCGCCGCCGCCGGCTGCGAGATGCTGGTCGACCGGGAGCCGCTCGAGGACCGCAGCCACTTCGAGGCCAATGCCGCCCCGTCGCCCGATGCGATCTACACCGACGTCCGGCCGACGCACTCGGGCCCGCACATGCTGCAGACGCACCCGATCGTCTCGTCGGGCGCCAACAGCCAGCTCGACGAGCGTTCGACCACCCACAACCTCGAGCACGGCGCCGTCATCGTCTGGCACGACCCGGACCAGACCGACGCCGGCGGGGAGATGGGCGACTGGAGCGAGACGCTCAACGCCAACGGCTTCGCGAACAGCCGCGGCGGTGCCGCCATCTTCGTCTCCCCCTACACCGACCCGGGCATCAGCTCCGGCAAGGCGATCGCGTTCCGTGCCTGGGGCGTCGCGATGGACTGCGACTCCTGGGACGAGGACGTCGCCAACGGGTTCGTCATCGACCACTACGGCACGCACGGCATCGCGCCGGAACGTCCGCTCGGCCCCTACCCCGAAGGGGTCCTCGAGTACGAGGACGTCGAGGTCGACGACAACACCGACGCTCCCGTCGACGGGCAGCTGATGGAGGAGCCCGAGGACGACGCGGACACGGAGTCGACCGGAGACGACGGCGACGCCGAGCCAACCGAGGAGACGACCGAGGACGAGCCCGCCGACGAGTGACGCGGGTGGTCAGCGCGCGACGCCGAGGGCACGGCCGGTCACGCGCCGCCACCAGGTCCCGATCCACGGGCGCCACCGGAACGGTTCGACCCAGCGCGCGACGACCTCGCCGGTCGAAACGCGGCTGCGCGCCAACACCTGGCGCCGCCGCCGGCGCGCCCCGGGCAGCAACGCGAGTCGGCGCGCGGCCGGGACCAGGGCACTCGGGACGGTCACGGCGAGCTCGATCGTCTTGAGGGCGGTGGTGGCGACCACCACGGGCGCCGCCCGCACCAGGGCCGCGAGGTCGTCGCAGGTCGCGACCACGACCAGCCGGTTGGCATAGTTGAGCGCCTCGACGAGCGGCGTTCGCCGCACCCCGGCGCCGCCGCGCTCGTGCCGGCCGACGGCGGTCGGCTCGTACCAGGCACGCCAGCCGAGCAGCCGCGCCCGCCAGTCGAGTTCGACGTCGTCGAAGTAGGCGAACAGGTCCTCGGTCAGCACCTCACGTCGTCCGTCGTCGCCGCGCCACGCCACGTCGTCGAGCATGACCCGGCGGTGGAGCACCAGCGCCCCCGAGGCACCGAACACCTCGCCGGCCTGCTCGTACTGTCCGAGGTCACGCTCGCCCTCGCCCCGGTTGCGCACCAGCCGGGCGCTGGTGAGCACGTGACCGGTGGTGTCGATCACCGGGGCGCCGTCGGGGGCGGCGACCGTGCGAAGCAGTTTCGGCTGGACCGAGCCGATGCGCTCGTCCTGCTCGAGCACGGCGACGCAGCGCGACACCAGGCTCGGATCGGGCTCGATGTCGACGTTGCAGAAAAGCACCGCGTCGCCGTCGCTGACGGCCAGCCCGTCGTTGATCGCACCGGCGAAGCCACGGTTGGTGTGGTTGCGGACGATCCGCAGCGGATGCCGCCACGGCCGCGTCTCGGCTTCGGCGAGGATCCGGGCGGTCACGTCGGTGCTGGCGTTGTCGACCACGACCACCTCGAGGTCGTCGTGGTCCTGCGCGTCGAGGCGCGCGAGACACGCCGGCAACTGCGTCGCGGCGTTCCAGCTGACCACCACGGCGACGACCTTCATCGGCGCCGGCTCATCGGTTCAGACGCCGCCGCCGCTGCAGGCGCGCCAGCGGGATGGGCGCGGTCTGCGTCGCGTCGTTGAGTCGCCGGGCGGGACCTTCCGAGACCGCGGTGGTCGCCGCAAGGTCGACGAGGCCGGCGCCGCCCGGCGCCGGGGCGACGGAGAACCGGGTCGCGTCCGGGACCACGGCCCAGGTCTCGCGGCCCGACGCGTCCGTCACCGACACCGTGATGGCGTAGTGGCCGGCGAGCAGGTGCGCCGTGAACCGCATGTCCACCACCGCCTCCTGGTCCACCACGAGCGGGCCGACCCCGACGCCCTGCCAGGTCGTGTGCAGCTCGTAGAGGTGGGTGCCGTCGCCGCGCGTCACGATCAGCCCGACGCTGCAGACGTCGACCTCGGCGATGGCACGCAGCCGCACCCGCGCGGTCATCGACGTCGAGGGGGCGATCTCCTCGACCGGCTGCCCGTCCGGGCCGAGAAGGGCCACCTCCTCGACCCGGACGCGTCGGGCGTCACGGCGCCGCGGTCCCGGCGGCGCCGAGGCGGACGCCACCCGTTGCCGGTACAGCTCGACTCCTTCGGCGACGGGGCCGTCGAAGACGACGCGCCCGTGCTCCATGACCAGGGTGCGGTCGCACATCTCGCGGACGGCGTCGAGGTCGTGGCTGACGAGCACGAAGGTCTTGCCCGAGTCGCGGAACGCCTGCATGCGCTCGAGGGAGCGGTCCTGGAACTCGGCGTCGCCGACCGCGAGTACCTCGTCCACCAGCAGGATGTCGGGGTCGACGGTGACGGCGATCGCGAAGCCGAGCCGGACGTAGAGCCCCGAGGAGTAGGTACGGACCGCCGTGTCGAGCAGCGGTCGGATCCCGGCGAAGTCGACGATCTCGTCGAAGCGTTCGTCGATCTCGGCCCGGCTCAGGCCGAGGATGGCGCCGTTGAGGTAGATGTTCTCGCGGCCGGTCAGGTCACCGTGGAACCCGGCGCCGAGCTCGAGCAGGGAGGCGACGCGGCCGTTGGTGAACATCGTGCCCTCGTCGGGCGGCAGGATCCGGGCCATGAGCTTGAGCAGCGTCGACTTGCCCGAGCCGTTGTGACCGATCACGGCCACCGACTCGCCGTGGTCGATGTGGAAGGTGACGTCCTCGACGGCGTTGAAGTCGGTGTAGGACGCGCGGCGGAGCCGGTACAGCCGTTCCTTGAGCCCGCCCGGCCGCTCGTGGAACAGCCGGAACGTCTCGGTGACCCCTTCGACGACGACCGCGGGCCGCGAGGGGTCGACCTGCATGCCGGCGAACTGCCCGATGGTGCGTCGCATCTCACACCTCCTTGGCGAAGGTGCGTGCGCGCCGCAGGAACACGGCGTAGCCGAACACGAACGCGCCGAGCGCCCACAGCGCCGCGATACCGATGGCGGACACACTCGGCCAGGCCGGTGCCAGCGACTCGATGTCGTCGACGCCGCGGCGGATGACGGGGCCGTAGAGCGGTTCGCGGAACACCTCGACGAACCACGTCATCGGGTTGTAGGTCAGCGCCGTGGCGATCCAGTCCAGGGAGCGCCGCTCGAGCTCGGGCGAGGCCTGCACCAGCGCCAGCGGGTAGAGCACCGGCGTCGCGTAGAACCAGACCTGGAAGATGACGATGAACAGCTCCTGCAGATCGCGGAAGACCACGTTGACGCCCGCGAACCACATGGCGGCACCGCTGGTGAACACGGTCAGCAACACGACCGCGAGCAGGGTGGCGGGCAGGTGCACGAGCAGACCCCAACCACGGAAGTAGATCAGGAACGGGCTGATCACCAGCAGCGCCAGCAGCAGGTGGACGAGCTGGGACAGCACGTGCGACAGCGGCAGCACCTCGCGCGGGAAGTACACCTTCTTGACGAGGTCGCCGTTGCCGACGATGGAGTCGGTGCCGCCCCGGCAGGAATTCTGGAAGAACTGCCACAGCAGGTAGCCGGCGACGAAGAAGGCGGGGAAGTCGTCGACGGGGATGGGCACCACCACCGTGAACACGACACTGAAGACGATCGTCATCAGCACCGGCGTGATCATCGACCACAGGAATCCCAGCGCCGAGTTCTTGTAGCGGACCTTGAGTTCCTTGCGCACGAGCTGCAGCAGCAGTTCGCGGGCGCGCCACAGCTCGACGAGCTTGCCAGAAGCCGCGCGCGCCAGACGTCGCCCGGCCGGTTCGTCGAACGGGGTCTCGAGGCTCATCGGCGCCACCGCCGTGGGGTCGAAACGATCATGCGCCCGGCAGCGGCCGGCGCACACCGGCCTCCAACCGGGTGCCGGGCGCGATGCGCTGCCCGTCGCCGAGCACCACCTCACGGCCGACGTGCACCCCGCGGCCGACGTGCACTTCGATCCCGGCGAGCAGCCCGTCGGCCTCCACATCGGCCTCGATGACGCTGCTGGCGAGCACGACCGAGTCCTGCAGCCGGGCGTTCCGGCCGACCTGGACCCCTGCGCCGAGCACGACGTCGGGACCGACCTCGGCGCCCGCGTGGACGCGTACGCCGGGTTCGAGCAGCAGCGGCCCGACGAGCTTGGCGCCCTCCTCGACCACGACCCCGGATGCGAGCCGCACCCCCTCGGCGTCACCGTCGAAGGCGTCCAGCGTCGGCCACCGCATCGCGCCGGACAGGGCCAGCCGTTGACCGGCGAGGAACCGCTCCGGCGTGCCGAGGTCGGCCCAGACCCCGTCGGCGACGAAGCCGTGCACGGCGGCTCCGCCCTCGACGAGTTGTGGGAACACCGTGCGCTCGAAGCTGAGGCGGCCCTGAGGGAACCGGGCGATGGCATCGGGCTCGAGCACGTACGTGCCGGCGTTGACGGTGTCCTGGCCCGGCAGCGACCCGGGTTCGGGCTTCTCGACGAACGCGGTGATCCGTCCCTCCTCCAGCACGCACACCCCGAACGTGGAGGTGTCCTGGACCCGGGTCAGTACCAGCGTCGCGTCGGCGTCGGCGTCGAGGTGGTGGGCCACGGCACCGGCGAGGTCGACGTCGGTGAGGATGTCGCCGTTGAGGACGAGGAAGGTGCCCGTCACCCGGTCCAGTGCGCTGCGCACCCCGCCCGCCGTGTCGAGCGGCTCGGGTTCGGGAACGATGTCGACGTGCACGCCGCGGTTCCGGAACAGGCCGGCGAACGAGGCGAACGGGGCGGTGTCGGCACCGACGACGAGCAGCACCCGCTCGACGCCGACGGCGGCGAGGCGTAGGACCACACCTTCGAGGAAGGGCCCACCACAGAACGGCAGCAGCGGCTTGGGCGTGGTGTCGGTCAACGGGCGCAACCGGCTGCCGGCGCCACCGGCGACGATCATCGCCTCGCGAACTCGCCTCACGTCGGTCCTTTGCTGGTGCGATCCGCGTCTGGGGACGCGACCGTAGCGGGCGTCACTCACCCGTCGTGCTGCGCCCTCGGCCCGTCAGACGTTCCGTGACCAGGGTCAGCACCACCCACGCGCCCAGGCCGACCCGCACCAGCGGACGCGCCAGCCGCCGCAGTGGGGTGGTGGCGAGGTGGCGGCCGTAAAACCGGTCGAGGCTGCGGGCGTGGGTGGTCAGCGACCACCATCGTCGACGGGTGCCGGTCGACGCGCCGACGCGGTGGACCACGCGGCCGGTGGGCTCGTAGCGCAGCCGCCAGCCGGCCCCGCGAAGCCGGACGCCGAGGTCGACGTCCTCGACATAGAGGAAGTAGCCGGGGTCGAAGCCGCCGACGGCGTCGAACGCCTCGCGACGGACCGCGAGGGCGCAGCCCGAGAGCCAGTCCACGTCACGCGGGTGGTCCGGGTCATGGTCGGTCGCGCGGTACCTCGACGTCCACGGATTGGTCCGCCACACCCGCGCGAACGCGGCATGCCCCAAGGTCGTGGCGAGGTCGGGCAGCCGGCGGGCCGAGGCCTGGTGGCGGCCGTCGGGGTAGCGCACGTGCGGACCGACGGCGGCGAGGTCGTTGGCAGCGAGGAGCCGGCTGGCCAGCTCCGTGACGCTGCCCGGCTCGAAGCGCACGTCGGCGTTGGCCACCACGGCCACCGGCGCACGGGTGTGCGCGACGCCGAGGTTGGCGGCACGCCCGAAACCGAGGTTGTCGACGGCCAGCACCTCGACCTCGGGATGGGCGGCGCGGACGGCGTCGACGGTCCCGTCCGTCGACCCGGTGTCGACCAGGACGATCTCGTCCGCACCGGCGGCCGACAGCGTCCGCAGGCAGGCGAGGGCATGCTCGCGGGTCTGGTGCGACACCACGACCACCGCCGCACGTGGGCGCTGCACGTCCGGACCGGTCACGCGAGTTCGCCCCTCGCGTCCATCGCGCTGCGCAGGGCCTCGTCCCAGGCCGGGAGGCGTCGCAGTCCGCTCGACACGGCGTGCTGGTCGTCCAGCGGCGACCACGCCGGCCGCGGCGCGAGGTCGGGCCGTCGGCCCGGGTCGACCCGGACCACCTCGGCGTCGACGCCGGCCAGGCGGAGCGCGGCGCTGGCCAGCTCGACGCGGCTGACCGCACCGTGGTTGGTGCGGTGCACGGTCCCGTACCGACCGCTGACGGCGACCTCACGCACCGCCAGGCCGAGATCGCCGACCCACGAAGGTGAGCCGACCTGGCGGTGGACCACCTCGACCCGGCCGCGGTCCCGGGCGCGACGCAGGATGGCGCCGACGAAGTCTGTGCCCTCGCGGTCGAGAACCCACGCGACCCGCACGACGTGGTGACGGTCGAGGGTCTGGCGTACCAGCGTCTCGCCGGCGGCCTTCGTGCGCCCGTAGACGCTGACGGGACCGACCGGGTCGAACTCGGTGAACGGGCGTGGTGTGCCGTGGCCGTCCGTGGGCACCTCGGCGCCGAAGACGGCGTCGGTCGACACGTGGACCAGCGTTGCGCCCGTGCGCGCGCAGGCGCGAGCCAGCCACCACGGCCCCAGAGCGTTGACGCGGTGCGCGCGGTCGGGATCGGCTTCGCAGCCGTCGACGTCGGTGACCGCCGCCGCGTTGACGACGAGTTCGGGCGCGAACTCCTGGACCGCGGCCGCGACGGCCGGTTCCACCGAGATGTCGAGGTGTTCGCGCGTGAGCGCCGTCACGTCGTGGCCCTCGAAGGCCGCGACGACCTCGCGGGCCAGTCGTCCCCCGGCGCCGGTGACGAGCACCCTCATCCGCGGCCCCGTCGTGCGTCGTCGACCAGCGGCCGCCACCAGTCCTCGTTGGCGCGGTACCACGCCACCGTGTCGGCCAGCGCCGCCTCGAGGTCGTGTTCGGGCTTCCAGCCGAGCGCCCGGATCCGCGTCGTGTCGACGGCGTACCGGCGGTCGTGACCCGGGCGGTCGGGCACGGACTCGATCGCGGTGTCGTCGCGTCCGAACAGGGCCAGCAACGCCGCCACCAACTCGCGGTTGCTGCGCTCGTTGCCGGCACCGACGTTGTAGGTGGTGCCGGGCTCCCCTTCGGTGAGCACCAGCCACTGGGCGGCGACGTTGTCGGCCACGAAGGTCCAGTCCCGCCGGTGCGAGCCGTCGCCGTAGAGCGGGACGCTGCCGCCGTCGAGCAGGCGCGTCACGAAACGCGGGATCGCCTTCTCGGGATGGTGGAACGGGCCGAAGCAGTTGGTGGAGCGGGTCACCAGCACGGGTTGGCCGTAGGTGACACGGTGGCTGCGCACCAGCAGGTCGGCCGCCGCCTTCGACGCCGCATACGGGGAGTTGGGCCGCAGCGGCGCGTCCTCGTCGACGTGGTCGGGGGCGGGAACGGATCCGTACACCTCGTCGGTCGACACATGCAGGACGCGGTCGACGCCGTGGCGGCGCGCCGCGTCGAGCACGACCCCGGTCCCCACCACGTTGGTGTGCAGGAACGGTGAAGGGTCGTCGATCGAGCGGTCGACGTGCGACTCGGCGGCGAAGTGCGCCACGGCGTCGACCTCACTGACGAGGCGGTGCACCAGCGCGGCGTCGCGGACGTCACCGTGGACGAAGCGGTGTCGCGGCTCGCGGTCGAGGTCGGCGACGGTCGAGGCGTTGCCGGCATAGGTCAGCGCGTCGAGGGTGGTGACACGCACCGCGGGGTCGGCGGCGAGTGCGTGCCGGACGAAGTGCCCACCGATGAAGCCGGCACCGCCCGTCACCAGCACGTGCACGCCGTCGCCCTCCGACTCGTCGAGGCGTCAGCGTAGGCCGCGCCCAATGTCGCGGCACCGCGTCGACGTCGCGGGACTCACTCGTCGGTGAGTTCGGCAGCGGGTGTTGCTCGATAGGCCCGACAGTCGCCGCCGGTGGCCATTGTCAGCCACGGCGGGGCAGCGTGTAGATACGGCGGTTCGTTACATGTAGGTCGGCTGACCAACGGCGTTCGCTTGGGCGATGAAAACGCAGTTGCGCGAACGTGTTCACGGGAATGACCGTGCCCTGTGGTTGCGGGTGGAGCACCTGGCTGTGGCTGGCAAGATCGTGCCTCTCTGAGCGCGAACCAAGAGGGAAACGACGGGCTACCGATGGCTCCGCCGCCGGGCGGAGCTCGAACCTCTGGCATGCCGCCGTCAGCCGACGAGGTCGAGCTCCGAGCGGATGACCGGTTGGTCGCCGACGTTTTGATGGCGCTTGCCGTCGCGTTGGGCGAGGGCGCCGGCGCACACGACGATGGCGATGCCTGCGATCTGGATGGGCGAAGCACCTTGGCCGAGGAGGATGAGTCCGAGCAGTAGGCCGAAGGCGGGTTCGAGGGACATGAGCGTCCCGAACGCGGTGGGTGTCATCTTGCGCAGGGCGAGCATCTCGAGGGCGAAGGGCAGGACGGGCAGGAGCACGGCGAGCCCGACGGCGGCGGCGAGCACTCCCGGGGTGAGATGGCCGGCGGCTTGTGGGACGCCGAAGATGGCCGCGGTGGCGGCCGCGACCGGGACGGTGAGCGAGAGCCCGGTGATGCCGGTGAAGCGGTCGCCGACGTGTTGGGTGAGCACGATGTAGGTGGCCCATCCGACGGCTGCGAACGCGGCGAACCCGACGCCGCTCGGGTCGATGGTGCCGTGCCAGGGTTTGGTGAGCAGCACGACCCCGACCAGCGCGGCGGCTGGGCAGGCGAGGGCGCGGCGGCTGTGGCTGCGGACGGCCGCCACGGTCAACGGTCCGAGGAACTCGATCGCGACGGCGGTGCCGAGCGGGATCCGTTCGATCGCGGCCAGGAAGGCGATGGTGACCAGGCCCGTGGCGACGCCGAGGCCGATCAGGGCGGGGAGGTCCCGACGACGGATCTTCCGCAGCGGCGGTCGTCCGAGGGCAAGCAAGATGAGGGCGCCGATGGTCAGTCTCAGCCAGGCGGTCCCTGCTGGGCCGACGGCCGCGATGAGGCCGACCGACAGGGCTGAGCCGAGCTGGACCGACAACATCGCCGCGATGGTCAGCGCCCACGGCGGCATGCGGGTGGCATCGACAGATGCGGCGCGGGTCATCGTCCACCCCGGTGCGTCCGCCGGTCGCCGACCTCGGCGAGCCGCCGGCGCCGCTGCACGGCCGCGGCGACATCACTGCGCTGATCACGCCCTTCGAGCTGTTCCGCGACGTGTTGCCGGTGCTCGGCGGGCTTGTCGTCGTCGTATTTGAACTTCGCTTCGACCCTCAGCACCGTGAGCCGGATGCCACGGATGGTGGGGAGCATCCGCGCGTACGGGTCCGCGTCGGCGTCGACGTGGCGGCCTTCGGGCTGGAGGTCCGCCAGTTGGGCCGCGAGGATCGCGGCCTTGGCGTCGGGTTCGTCGATGATCTCCGGACGGCACACGAACCGCACCGACGTGTAGTAGCTGGTCGGGACCCCCTGCTCCTCCGGCACATCCGCTCTGGCTCGCCAGTAGCCGGGCACGTACGCCTGGTCACCGGTGACGGCCAGGCTCACCTCGACGGCGGCCTCGAGATGGGGCCAGACGGGGTTGGGTCGCGCCAAGTGGAGCACCAGCTGCTCGTCGACCGGGGTGAAGTGGGTCGGCACGAGCAGCGGCGCCGCTGCGGGGTCGACGTTGTTGACCGCGAGGATCCCGAACCGGTCGGTCGCGGCGAGCCACGTCTGCCACTCGCCGGCGTCGCGGGCGGCGTCCCAGGGATGGATCAGCAACGTCATTCTCCCCGAGCGGTCGCCGCCGTGGCGGTGATCAAGCGGCGGGCGACCCTGAGGTCCGGCGTTGCCGCCGTCAGGTGACCGACGAGGTCGTCAGCAGCTGCATCCAGTGCCTCGTCGCTGAGCGGGTCGAGTGCGTCGAGGATGAACAACACCGTCGTGGTGTCGTCGGTGAGCTGCGTACGGCGGGCCTGACGCCAGTTCCAGCAGCGGCACGTCACGCCCGTGTCGTCGCACCACACGACCTCGCCCGGCTCCGGGTTCTCGACCACCGGTTCGCCGTCGGCGACGGTGTCGAACCGCTCGTCGCCGGCAGCGTGGAGCAGCCGTGGTGGTCCGTCGTAGCGGGCGAGGTCCTCACCACCGAGCGGGATCTGGTGGATGACCGACACCGCGTTGTAGATGTCGGTGAGCCGGTTCACCCGTGGCAGTCCGCCCTCGGCACGGCGCAGCAGCGCCTCCACGCTGTTGCGGGTGCGTCCCGGCTTGGCGCCGAACGCCCGGTACGCCTCCCGCCACGCCGCCACGTGGTCGAGCTCAGTGACCGGACGGTCCGCCAGCGCGTCGCGAGCCGCCGTCTCGGCGGTGGTGAGCAGCGCGTCGCTGGTGGCGTCGCTGGCTCCTCCCACGAGACCGTCGACCGCCACGAGCAGCGCGCGGTAGTCGGGTCGCAGCGCGAACACGGCGTCGTCAACGACGGCTGCGTTGAGGAACTCCTCGAGTGCAGTGACGTCAGCCACCGGTGACCTCCGATCGTGGCGCCGAGCCCACAGCGGGCTCGAACACCGTCAGTGAGAACCGCGCGAGCTCGGCGCCGGTGTTGGCGTACGCATGGGGGACGTCGCCGGCGAAGGCAGCTGCGTCGCCGGCCTCCAGCACGACCGACTCGTCGGCGACCTCGAACGTGACCGTGCCTTCCAGGACGTGCACCAACTCCCGGGTCCCACGCGCGTGAGCCTCGCTCTCGTGCCGGTCGCCCGGCCCCAGCGTCCAGTCCCACAGCTCCACGACATCGGGCGGCTGCGTGCCGGCCACGAGCACGCCGCAACCGCCACCTTCGCCGCGCCACAGGGTGGCGCTGTCACCGGAGCGCGTGACCTTCAGCGTCCTGGGTTGTGGCGGCTCGACCAGCGCCGGCAGTCCGACGCCGAGCGCGTCGCTGATCCTCAGCAGCGTGCCGACGCTCGGGTTCGCCGTGCCCTGTTCGACGTTTACGAGAGTGCGGCGGCTCACGCCGGACGCTTCGGCCAGCCGGTCCAGCGTCCACCGCCGCGACTGCCGTTCCTGTTTGACCCGGGCACCGATCGCCAGGGCCAGCTCGTCTGTGAGATGTGCGTCCATATGGTGCAGCATACTGCACTACGCTGTGCATCGAATCGGGAGTCGGAGGGCAAGTCGTGGAGCCTGGGGTCGTGGGCGCCTTCACCGAAGACGTCTTCGGCGGCAACCCCGCAACGGTTGTCCTGCTGCCCGACGGCGACCGGGTCGGCTGCCGGCGTAGGGCCGCAGAAGCCGGGAGGGACGCGGCTTCGAACCGGTGCGCAACGCCCGTTCGAGCTGCCCGCTGGGACGGCGATCAGCCGTCGCCCGCCTCGGAGATGATCTTTTCGGCAGGGCGATAGTCACCAGGGAACGGCGTGAAACCGAAACCAATGGGTAGATCCAGTTCGACATTGCAGCGATCGTCGCCCGCCAACTGGGTCCAGTCGGTGATTTCGAGCCCGGGATCGTCCTTGTGGGGGACGCCAGATACCACGTCCACGAAGGCGAACGGCGGGAAGGCCAGCTCCACCGAGACTTCGATCCGGCGGCTCCTGAGGTTCATTGCACCCATGATCGGAAGCAGGCGGATGTGGGGACCGGCGTAGAAGCGCATGAACACTCGGATACGGCCCGGGACCCCAGTCGCGCCTTAAAGAACGATCGACTGAACCTGCGGGTTCTGTGCGGAGGTGGTGGGGCCACCGGAGACGGCGAGCAGCATCGTGAGGACCTGCCGTGCGAACCGACCGGGGTATACGCCGGCCATCTTCACGTTGAGGCGATGGTGTGCTCCCGCGGGTGGATCCGCCAGGGGACCATGGCGTTGGAGTTCGCTTCCGATGGCGACCGCCCAACGCCCGTACTCCCCGGCCCACTGTCGCCCCGTTGAGTTATTGCATCTCGCGCAAAGCACGAAGCCGCCCGTGCCCTTCTGTTGCTGCGTCCAGCCGGATGACGGGAAGCCTCGGATCTTGCCATGGTTGCTCCACGTCGCGTAGCTCACACTGCGTACGGTGGAGCGGTTGCCTGCCACCTTCGGCGGCAGGTGTTCGAACGTCATCTGATCGAGGGTGCAGCACAGCCGACAGAACCCGCGATGCCTCACCTGCGGTAGTCCCCAGTTCTTATCGTTCGTCATGGGCGCTTCTGCCTGGCGCTCATGGGTCTTGCCGTGTCCGAGTGTCCCCGTACGACCGTAGGCCTACTGGCATGCCTGTGGACGGACCACCGCCACTCTGGCTGCGCTGCGGTCAACAGCAGGGCACGGCTGCGTCGGCCCGGTCACGTCCGGTTCGTGCAGCCACCTTTGGGGAACTGGCGTGGCGGTACGCCGATCAGGAATCCGGGGGAACACGCCGTTGCCTGCCCGTCGGGTCGGTCCTCACGCGGGACGGCGACGGCGTTCGACGAGTAGCGCCGGAAGCGCGACGAACAAGAGGAACGCGACGCCGGAGGCCACCAGACCCCAAGCCGCATAGTCGTGCTCGGACCAACCGTGGTCTTGCCCCACGGGACCCACGAGGACGTACACGGCGCCGGCCGACAGCAGCAAGCAGCCGACGACCGCAGTGATCTTCCATGCGAGACCCTTGCTGCTCATGCGTCCCCCCGGGCAGTACCCGCACAATATGCACCCAGTGATCACAGACGCTGCTTGGCGGCCTCGAGAGCGGCGATGGTCGAGTCGAGCAGTTCGCGGTCGCCGCTGATTTCCCGAAGCACGCGGGCGCTCTCGAGGTGGTCCACAGCTCGTCTCGGATCACCGGCCTCAAGCAGCGCCTTTCCCAGATGCTGGTGCACGAAGTCGATCAAACCATGCTGCTCGCACTCGACCCGCCGGGCGTCGAGCAGCCGCTCGAGCTGCGCCACAGCCTCGTGTGGCTCACCGCGCAAGGCCGCCACATCAGCCAGGCGGATCCGCGCCACGAGACTCTGCCGTTTCTCGCCGACCTCGTCAGCGAGACGTATGGCTTGCAGCAACAGGGCCTCCGCGCGGTCGAGATCGCGCAGGATGCCCGCGTAACCGCCCGCGCGTGCCAAGAGCCGTACCCGCGTCGGCGGATCCTCCTCGGAAGCGGCCTGCCGTTCCAGCCACGCCACAGCCTGACGCATCTGCTGCGGCGCGTGAGGCACGGCACGACCACCCGACGGCATGGAGTACGACACGTCGAACGGGACGTCGTTCATCTCGCTCCAAGCCGGGCGTAGGCTCACGCGGCGGAGGTGACAGACGGGTGTTCGGTACAGGCTACGTGCGCTTCCAGGCCGTCCACGGCAACCGGCATGGCATCCGGCCGGGCGTATTCGCGCTGGTCAACGGCCTTGCCTTCGACGGGAGGCTCACCGAGGCCCAGCAGGGGTTCCGTCGCGACACCAACGCCTGGTACACGCGCAACTACACGAACCCCGCTGACGTCGTCCCCGACATCTACTCCCACCAGCTCAACCCTGGCGCGACCTCCTGGTTCAAAGTCTCCGCCGCGTACCTGCTGGAGCGCGTCGAGGGCTACCTCGAGGTGCTCCGTGCCCACGCCGTGAACTACGAGGTGGTCTTCTCGACACAGCCAGGCCGCATCGTCTACGAAGACGCGGACCAGGTCGTCGTTGTTCCGTGGGACGCGACACCATGCCCGGCATGCGACCCAACCCGACGGCTATGGGCTGTCGACCAACCGTAGAGAACGCCCGCAGTCACCACCGCTCGCTCCTCACCGATACGGCACGACCCGGCGAGGAGGGTGAACGTCGGCGCCGTTCAGTTGCTGGAGCGGACAGGGCAGCCTGCCAGCTCGGTCCAATCGTCGGCCGGATCGAGCTCGTCCTTTGTGAGAAGCACTTGGTGGGTGCCTTGCCTGGCGGTTGGTCCCATGTCGCCAGCGGTCGCGGTAGGTGATGTCCAGGCCACAGAACGCCTCAGTCGAGTCGGTGTGCTTCGTGATCCGCACCAGGACGTACGGCTGCACGACGTCTCGACTGTGCCCGGGGAGCACCGTGCCGGCCACGACTGGGTCGGTCGATGAGCAGAACTGGTGAAGCTCGTCGCTGGTGATGTTGCCGATGTAGCCGACGTCGGGCACGGGGTCGCACAGCAGCGGTTCGGCGGTCACACCAGGGGTGGCGACGGCCGTCACCTGCTCGACGACGATGTCGCGATCGTTGAGTGCGTAGTAGCCCTCGTAGTAGGTCTCGCCCGGACCGATCGGGACCAGGGCCGAGGCCATGTCTGCTGTCCGCACCGTGTTGGGAACGGTCGCTATCCAGACGACGATCCCCACCGCAAAGAGGCCGACGGCCAACACCTGACGGCCACAGGCGTCGTCGGGACGGCACGCGCGCCACGAAATCTGCTTCGACGTTGGTCACGGCCACCCCTGCATCGTGATCCCTGTCGTTCCCCTCACCCTGGGAACAGCTGCAGTGTCGCACGAAGGCACCAACATCGGGCCCAGTGTTGGCCACTGTGTCTTGGGCCGAGTCTGCGCGGCACCTCACGCCAGCCGACGGCGACGCAACGCCTGCTTCCGGCGGCGCCGACAATGATTGCGCCATGCTGAGGTAGAACCCCGGTGAGGCGCTGCGTAGCAACTGCAGCAGAACGCCCGTGTCACATACCCGACACCGCACTCGAAGTTCGCGCGTCCTGGATGGTGACGACGATGACGCGATCGCTGGGCTCGTCGAAGACGTAGACGAGCAGCATCCACCGCCAAGGGCCGAGGATGAACCGGAACCCCTCCCATCGATCGGAGAGCTCCGGGCCGAGTCGCGGGAATCGCCCCAGCGGTTCGAGTGACTCGCGAACCCGCTGGCGGGTATCGCGCGGGAGCGAGTGCGTGCGGATGAGCCGATCCAGATCGGCAACGGCCGCGCGGGCGAGTTCGACCCTCGCCACGCCCTACAGCTCGTCGAGTGTGATGGTGTCGCCGGTGGCGGCCTGCTCCGCGCCGAGCTGGGCGCGTTCGAAGGCTCCATCGATCCCATCGAGCATCTCGGCGACGTTCGCGGGGTCAGGATCGAGCCCGTCGATGGCGCTGCTGAGCAGTGATCGCGCCAGCGTCCCCTCGTTGACGTGGACCCGTGCAGCGAGGGTGGCCAGCTTGGCTGCGTGCTCGCCGTCGAGGGTGATGTTCAATCGTTGTCCGCTCATGACCAGAGATTACACGTTTCGACGCAGGACGTGTACTGCGAGCTCGTGCGGCACGGGTAGAGGCACGCATAGGGACAACGCCCGCTATGCCAATGGACACGCGGTGCCGGATGACGACCTAACCGCGCCAGTAGCATCGTCCCGAGGGGGTAGGTCCATGCGTTCTGCAGCAGGTCGCGCGGCGAGGCGTCTGGTCGTTCGCGGCCTCGGACGAACCTGCGAGCTGTTTGATGACGTGCTCTACCGTCCAGCCGTGGTGAAGGCCACCATGTGGATGCCCCGGTGGTGGGAGTGCGACCTGGCCAAGCTCTCGGCTGCATTGGACGAGCGTTGGGAAATCGGCTGGTGGACCGATGGCACTCCCCACGGAACCTGCGAGATCTGCGAACGCCGTGCGGCATGGCTCGAGTTTGAGCACGCAGGAGGCTGCATCGACGTGTGCGGCTGGTGCCCCAGTCCGCCGTTCAGTGAGGCCCGGTCGGACGACGAGGCGTTCTCGCTCGCTCGACAGCGCTCGGTCCGATGGTCCTGGCAGTGGCCTAAGTCGAGCGAGCACTCGCTCTGACCAACGGCGCTCGCGCCTGCTGCTCGGCGGGAGGTAACGCCCGGTATCGCCACGCGTTTGCGGCGTCGGCGGCCTACCCGCGCAGTGAACGAAGGCCTGCGGAGGTCGGCGTGAACCCACAGGCGTCCGTGTAGAACCGGTCGAGACCGCGTTCCCAGTCCGCGTGGAGCCACTCGCAGCCCGCCTCCGCAGCGCCGTCTACCGCAGCCTCAACCAGAGCCTTCCCGACGCCGCGACTCCGGTGGTCGACCGCGACGACCGTGTCCAGCAGGAAGGCATGGGCGCCGCCATCCCACGCAACGTTGACGAACCCGACCAGTCGATCCGCGTCGCGAGCCACGACCCATCCGAGGCTGTGACGAGCGAGCTGGCGTTCCCAGTCCTCGTCGAGGAGCGCGCCGCCGAAGCCCTCGACGTGCAGAGCGTTCAGTTCAGCGTTGGCGACGGACCCCCGCCATGTTGTGACGCTCACCGGCTACCTACCCATATCGGCGGTATGGAAGTTGAACAGCCGGCACCGCCGAGGACAAGACAGTGCGACAACGCCCGCTCGCCCTCATCTTGAAGTGACGCCGTACGGAAACACGCCGGTGATGCGTCCTTCGTCGGCGTCGATGTATTCGAGGCACCATCCGTCCCATCCGGCGGGGAGTTCAACCTGGTTGAGTACGTCGCAGCTTGTCGCGAACATGACGGGGTTGTCGCCGTCTCTGACGTGGATGCCCACGGTCCGGTCTGTGCCATCGATTGGCATCGTGTAGAAGTCGTCGTCGGGGTGCAGGTTCTGGGCGGCACGTTGTTCGTCGGTGAAGTCGTCGATCGATCGTTCGCTCAGTCGTTCACCGAATGCTTCCTGTGGTGTCGGGGCTGGGCGGCTGGAGTTGTTGCGCTCCCCATGGGTCGTCGTCGCTGGGTGGCCACGCCATCGTTGCGACGGTCTCGGCCGCTTGTCGGATCTCGATGCTCTCGAGCGAGACGCTGGGGTCGCCGGCGCTCCAGAGGGCGAACGGGACGGTCCCGCCTGATCCGGCTTGGCCGAGGCCGGTGGGTTCGCCGTCGAAGAGGACGGTGGTGCTCGTCGACTCGCCGGGGTCGGGCCGCGGTTCGATACCCCACACGATGAGTCCGGCGTCAGCTCCGTCGATCCATCCCATGGGTTGTGCCGGACCGTTGTAGGGGATCGCGTCCAGGGTGAACTGCCACTGGCAGTGCTCGGGGCGGCTGGCGGGCACGTCGTCGCCCAGGTAGGAGGCGACACACCATTCGCGTCGTTGTTCGTCGGTGGCGAAGACGACGAACCGGTGCAGGAACGGCTCGTTTCCATAGATCGACAGCTGGGCCTGTCGAAGTGTGCCGACATCCGGTGCCGGGCCGCGCTCATCGTCTGCTGCCGCGTCGCTCGTCTCGCTGGAGGGCTGGCTGGCTGCGGCGAGACGTGAGCTGGCTCCGGTAAGACCCACGTCGTAGTGATCGGGGATGGCGACGGCAAAGGCGGTCCATGCCCCGCTGCCGTCTGGGCCGGGGCAGGGACGAAGGAACTCGCCGTTGGGGTCGAGGAGTACGACGGCGACACCGTTGTCGATCTCGACGCCCGTGACGTCGGTAGTGGCGCGGCAGGTGGACTCGGCGTGCCGTGCGATCACGAAGATGCCCACCGTCCCGGCGGGCAGGGTCGGCGCCTCGCCGTCGATGTCCGCCATCCGCCACAGCCCACGCAACCCCTCCGCGTCGGACACCACCGCGTCCTTCAACGAAGGATCGTCGGTGGGCGCGGCAGCGAGTCGCACCACCTCGGCGTCGTCGACCGCTACCACGTCGGCGGGCTCGTCCGGTGTCGGGCGATCCGCAGGCGCGATGGAGATGCCTCGCGTCGGGCCGCCGGAGAATGGCTGCACCAGCACGACAGCGGCGACGACGGCGGCCACCCCAGCGGTGGCGCTCAGACGCTTTATCGAACGACGGCGCCTCCCGCGGCGCCACACGGAACTTGTGTCCACCGGGTCCGGGGACGGCCCGGCCCCGCGCTCCAACAGATCGGTCAGGTCAGTGCGCGACATCGTCCACCTCCATCGTGTCGTCGAACGGAAAGTCGATGTCGAGCAGCCCGCGCAGCCGTGCGATCGCTCGCTGCGTGAGCGCCTTCACGGCAGCCTCGCTCGAGTCCATCCACCTGGCTGTCTCAGCCACGCTCAGGCCGAGGTAGAAACGCAACACCAGCGCCTGCCGTTGACGCGCAGGCAGAGCAGCCAGGCTTTGCCGGATCGCGACCGCGTCCGCACTGTCAGGATCCGTGACCACGTCGTCGTGACGTCCCTCGAGCCGGCGGCGGGCCCGACGCTCCGCGCCAAGACGGCGGAACCGAGAGTTCGTCGCGTTGATGGCTACCCGGTGCACCCATGCGCCGGGTGCGTCCATCGTCCGGACCTTCTCCCAGCGTTCACATGCCGCAGCCAGCGACTCCTGGGCGATCTCCTCACCAAGGGCACGGTCGCCGCAGTACAGCGTGACGGCGCCAACCAGCCGGGCGTGTTCCCGCTGGCAGAACGCCACCAGATCGTCAGGTGGTGCCACCGATCCTCCTGCCCTTGTCCGGCCAACACTACGCAGACGCACGAGCACCCCGTCAGGTATCAAAACGATCTACCGAATCATGAGGACGACGTGAAGCTCACCCCCGACACCATCCGTCGGCGCAGCCAGCTCGGCCCACCCACCCACGACCTCTCGGCCGCCAACGATGCTCAGCGGCCCAACGCCTTCTCCTTGACCAAGTCAC